>NZ_JBHWKO010000008.1:210936-249688 GCF_042731035.1 Streptomyces sp. NPDC059895 | reverse complement strand
GAGACAGGCGGGTGCCGGGAGGTCTGAGACAGGCGGGTGCCGGGAGGTCTGAGACAGGCGGGTGCCGGGAGGTCTGAGACAGGCGGGTGCCGGGAGGTCTGAGACAGGCGGGTGCCGGGAGAAGTACGACAGGCAGGTGCGGGATCGGACCGCCGGTGGGAGGGTGACCACGTGGTGCGGGGCTCAGCAGGGGGCATGACATCTTCATGCCGGCCCTCGCAACTCCCCCGCATCGTCACGGGCTTCTCGTCGTCCAGCCGCTGCGGCGCAGGCACTGCGCCGAATGCCGCCGCGGGCCGCTGCCGATGCTCGTCCTGGAGGACGGCGCGCCACGCTGCCTCGGCTGTGCCGATCTCGGGCACCTGGTGTTCCTCCCGCGCGGCGACACGGCACTGACCCGACGGTCACGTGAGGAGAGCACGCTGTCGGCTGTCGTGGTCCGGTTCAACCGGCGCAAGGGGCGCTATGAGCGGCAGGGCGTCCTCGTCGAGGAAGCGGGCCTGGCCCGGGCCGAGGCGCGGTGTCTGGCGGACGCCGAGGCGAGGCGGCGGCGCCGGGCACGGGATGCGCGGCGGCGGGCGGCGCAGGACGCGCGGTTCGCGGACGCGTTCGCCGCGGAGATCCGGCGGCTGTTTCCCGGCTGCCCGGCGGACCGGGCCGAAGCGATCGCCGCACACGCGTCGGCGCGGGGCAGCGGGCGGGTGGGGCGCAGCGCCGCCGGGCGGGCGTTGTCCGAGGGGGCGGTCGTCTCCGCGGTCGTGGCGTCCGTGCGGCACCTGGACACGCCGTACGACCGGTTGCTGATGAGCGGGGTGCCACGGCGTGAGGCGCGGCTGCGGATCACGGCTGGGGTGGAGGCGGTGCTGCGGGGGTGGGAGGGGGAGGGGGAGGGGGGAGGGCCCCCTCCAAGGCATGAGGTGCAGACCGCGCCCTCCAGCCATGACATGGGCTGCGGCGATGGCGACATAACCGGTCATGACGTCCTGTTGTCGTGATGTGCCCCGCGTGACGGACGTTGCCGGGTGGTTTCCGGCCGGATCTTGGGGCGCCGGTGGTCTGTCGCGCCGTTTGGGCGGTCGGGCCGGTCGCAGCCTGCGGGAGAGCGTCGTCGGAACTCTGCGTGCGTGGCCGGCCGGACGTATCGTGGCCGAAAGAGTGCCGCCCGATGAAGCACGGCTCGCCACTCGCGTACGCAAGGAACACGGCCATGGCCGATCCCAAGGGATTCATGAGGACGCCTCGCCGGGACTGGCCCCGGCGACCGGTCGAGGAGCGGGTCCGTGACTGGGACGAGGTGTACGTTCCCGGAGCGCTGCTCCCCATCGTCAGCAAGCAGGCGGACCGCTGCATGGACTGCGGTGTCCCGTTCTGCCACTACGCCTGTCCGCTCGGCAATCTCATCCCCGAGTGGAACGACCTGGTGTCACGGGAGGACTGGCGGGCGGCGAGCGACCGGCTGCACGCGACGAACAACTTCCCCGAGTTCACCGGCCGGCTGTGTCCCGCGCCCTGCGAGGCCGGGTGCGTGCTCGCCATCAACCAGCCGGCGGTCACCATCAAGAACGTCGAGGCCGCCATCGCGGACCGGGCCTGGGAGGAAGGTTTCAGCCCGCCGCGGCCGCCGGAGCGGCTGTCCGGGTGGACGGTCGCGGTGATCGGCTCGGGTCCCACCGGTCTGGCGGCGGCGCAGCAGCTGACCCGGGCCGGTCACACGGTCGCCGTGTACGAGAAGGACGACCGGATCGGCGGGCTGATGCGGTACGGCATCCCCGCGTTCAAGATGGAGAAGCACCATCTGGACCGGCGTATCGAGCAGATGCGTGCCGAGGGGACGAAGTTCCGGACGTCGACGCAGGTGGGGCGGGACGTCATGGCCGCCGATCTGCGGGCGCGCTACGACGCCGTGGTGATCGCCACCGGGGCGACCGCGTGGCGGGAACTGCATGTGCCCGGGCGGGAGTTGACCGGGATCCATCAGGCGATGGAGTATCTGCCGCTGGCCAATCGTGTGTGCGAGGGGGATCTGGAGGCGTCGCCTATGTCCGCGTCCGGTAAGCACGTCGTGATCGTGGGCGGGGGCGACACCGGGGCGGACTGTCTGGGGACGGCCGTGCGGGAGGGTGCCGCGTCCGTGACCCAGCTGGACATCTACGCCCAGCCGGGCGCGGAGCGCGACGAGGACACGGAGCCCTGGCCGACGTACCCGAAGATCTACCGGCTGTCCGCCGCGCACGAGGAGGCACGCGACCTGGAGACGGCGCCGGCGGCCGACGCGGACGCGCGGTTGTTCGCGGCGTCCACGCTGCGTTTCACGGGCGACGAGAGCGGTCACGTCCACTCGCTGCACCTCGTCGAGGTGGACGCCGCGCGGCGTCCGGTGGAGGGCACCGGGCGGGCCCTCCCCACCGACCTCGTGCTGCTCGCTCTCGGCTTCTCGGGGCCGGACCGTGAGGACGGGCTCGTCGAGCAGTTGGGGCTGGCGCTGGAACCGCGCGGCACGATCTCGCGGGACGTGGACTTCGCGACGAACGTGCCCGGCGTGTTCGCCGCGGGGGACGCGGCGCGCGGGCAGTCGCTGATCGTGTGGGCGATCGCGGAGGGGCGGGCGGTCGCGGCGGCCGTCGACCGCCATCTGACGGGAAGTTCCCGGTTGCCGTCGCCGATCGGGCCGTACGACCGGCCCATGACGGCGTAGGGGCGCCGGCGCGAGGGAGGAAGGTGACCTCTTCCGGGGCTTGCCTCTGAGGCTCCTTCCGTGGCTCGCTTCCGGGGCTCGCTTCTGAGGCTTGCTTCTGGGGCGTGTTCTTGGAGCCCGCTGCCGGGATTTGTCCGAGGCCTCCGCCGGGGCCGAGCGGCCTGCGTCGGACCGCCGTCGCCCGGGAGCACCGTCCCCCCGGGCCGTTTTCAGCGGCGCTCGTCCGTCCCCGCCACCTTGCCCGTCGCCAGGGCCACCCGGTTCCAGGTGTTGATCGTGCAGATCAGGGCGATCACCTGGGCGAGTTCGCCGTCGTCGAAGTGGGCCGCGGCCTCGGCGTAGACGTCGTCGGGGACGCCACCGTCGGCCACGAGGGTGACCGCCTCCGTCAGGGCGAGGGCGGCCTGTTCCCTCGCGGTGTAGAAGTGACGGGCCTCCCGCCAGACGGCGACCAGGTGCAGGCGGTCCTCGCTCTCGCCGGCCTTGCGGGCGTCGTTGGTGTGCATGTGGAGGCAGTACGCGCAGTGGTTCAGGTGGGAGGCGCGGATCTGGATCAGTTCGACGAGCGCCGGGTCGATGCCTTCGCGGGCGGCGGCGTCGAATCCGACGAGTGCGCGGAACGCCTTGCGGGCGGACCGGGCGAGGTCCAGCCGCGTCCGGGCGGACTCGGCGGCCGCGATCGCGGTGGCGGGGTTCTCGGGGATGTGGACGGTGCCGGCGGTCCCGGTCGCGTCGAGGGCGCCGGTCGCGTCAGGGGTGGTGTCGTGAGTGGTGTCGTGAGTGGTGTCGGTGATCGTCGTGCTCATCGTGTGCGTCGTCATGTTTCTCACCCTAGGGGCGGGAAAGACCGCTTGTAGGGTGCATTTCCATGGTGGAATCGTGGGTCAATTCGGCGGAGCGGATCGGCGCGGACCTGCTTCTGGAGCTGTCCGGGCCCGGCGGGCGCCGGGCCACGCTGATCAGGGCGTTGCGGGAGGCCGTGCGCGGCGGGCGGCTCGCTCCGGGCACCCGGCTGCCGCCGTACCGTTCGCTCGCCGCCGACCTCGGGGTCGCGCGCAACACGGTGGCCGACGCGTACGCGGAGTTGGTGGCCGAGGGCTGGCTGACGGCTCGCCAGGGTTCCGGTACGCGGGTCGCCGACCGGGCGGAGCCGCTGCGGCAGGCCGCACGCGTGACCGGGGGCGTGGCCGATCGCGAGGCCGAGCATGTCGCCGGTCAGGCGCGTCCCGGCGTGCGTGAACCGCTGCACGACCTGCGGCAGGGCACTCCGGACGCGTCGTCCTTCCCCCGCGCGGCCTGGCTGACGTCCTACCGGCGGGCGCTGCAGCAGGCGCCCAGCGAGGTGTTCGGGCCCGGCGACCCGGCCGGGCGCCGCGAGCTGCGGGAGGCCCTCGCCGAGTACCTCGCCCGCGCGCGTGGTGTGCGCACCGATCCCGAGCGCATCGTGGTCTGCTCCGGTTTCGCGCACGCGCTGCGCCTGCTGTTCGGGCGGAGCGGGAGCACGGGCGGGGGCGCGCGTGGGGGCGGGGTGCTGCGGGGGTCGCTCGCCGTGGAGGCGTACGGGCTCGGCTTCCACCGGGAGCTGTTGGCGGCGGCGGGCGTACGGACGGTGCCGGTTCCCCTGGACGAGGCGGGGGCGCGTGTCGATCTGCTGGGGCGTGAGCGGGGCGTGCTGCTCACGCCGGCGCACCAGTTCCCGACCGGCGGTCCGTTGCACGCGTCGCGTCGGGCCGCCGTGATCGACTGGGCACGCGCGCGTGGCGCTGTCGTGGTGGAGGACGACTACGACGGTGAGTTCCGCTACGACCGCAAGCCCGTCGGCGCCGTCCAGGGGCTCGACCCCGAGCGGGTGATCCACGTCGGTTCGGTCAGCAAGAGTCTGTCGCCCGCCCTGCGACTGGGCTGGATGGTGCTGCCGCAGCGGTACGTCGACGGCGTCCTCGCGGCCAAGGGCGAGCGGGAGGCCTGGGCGAGCGTCCTGGACCAGCTGAGCCTGGCCGACTTCATCGTCTCCGGGGCGTACGACCGCCATGTGCGGCGTATGCGGCAGCGCTACCGCCGACGGCGCGACCGGCTGGTCGAGGCGCTCGCCGCGCACGCGCCGCACGTCGAGGTGACCGGCGTGGCGGCCGGATTGCACGCGGTGCTGCGGCTGCCGCCGGGCACCGAGCGCTCCACGGTCGAGGCGGCCGCCCGGCGGGGCGTCGCCCTGGACGGTCTCGCCGCCTTCCGCCACCCGCAGACGGCCATGGAGGTCGGTGACGGACTCGTGGTCGGCTACGCGACGCCGTCGGAGCACGCGTACACAGCGGCGCTGGACGCCCTGTGCGGGGTGCTGGCACCGGGCGGACGGCCGAGCCCCGGCACCGGAACCGCCGCCAACCCCAACAGCACCACCACCCCCGCCGGTCCCGCCACCAACCCCAGCAGCGCCATCAATCCCGCCACCGGCACCACCACCGAGTGAGCCCCCTTCACCCACTCCTCGTCGGCGACGACAACGGCAACGACGGCGGCCCGGCGCGCCCATGCGCGCGGACCGCCGTCGATCGCCCGGACAGACCGGATCACCCGGATCGGTCAGATCAACCGGATCAGCCGGATCGTCCCGATCACCATGGTCACCCGGACCACCCGGACCACCCGTATCACCGGATCACCGGATCACCCGCATCACCCGCATCACCCGGTTCTCAGACCTTCCGCCCGACCGCCCCGTACCCCGGGATCACCCCGTCCTCCTGCCCCGGTACCGGCTCGCCCAGTTCGGGGTGCCAGTCGGGGACGACCGTGACGCCGGGTTCGACCAGGTCGAGGTCGTCGAAGAAGTGGCTGAACTCCTCGCGTGAGCGCAGGGCGAGGGTGACTCCGGCCGCCTTCAGCTTCGCCGTGGCCGCCGCCGACTCCTCCGGGGTGAAGTCGGCGGTGGCGTGGGTCATCATCAGGTAACTGCCGGAGGGGAGTTCGGTGAGCAGCCGGTTCACCAGCTCGTGTGCGCCGTCCTCGTCGGAGATGAAGTGCAGGAGGGCGACCATGGAGAGGGCGACCGGCTGGTCGAAGTCCAGGATCTTCCTGGCGCCTTCGATGATGGTGGCCGGGTCGCGGACGTCCGCCTGGAGGTACTCCGTGACGCCCTCGGACGTGCTGCGCAGCAGGGCGGCCGCGTGGGCCAGCACGATCGGGTCGTTGTCGCAGTAGACCACGCGTGCGTCGGGCGCCGCCTGCTGGGCGACCTGGTGGAGGTTGGGCTCGGTCGGGATGCCCGTGCCGATGTCCAGGAACTGCCGGACGCCGTTCTTGGCGAGCCAGCGGGTGGCCCGGTGCATGAAGGCGCGGTTGACCCTCGCCATGACCGGGACGCGGGGGTCGAGGGCCAGCATCTGCCGGCCCATCGCCTCGTCCACGGGGTAGTTGTCCTTGCCGCCCAGGTACCAGTCGTACATACGGGCGGGATGGGGCTTGCTGGTGTCGATCTCGATGGCGGTGGTGGTGGGATCCTGCCCGGTCATGAGGCACTCCGTAAGACGCAAGAGGTAGTCAAGAACATAGTCAATTCAGTACCAGTACAAGGAAGTTCAGGTGCAGGGTGGTTCTTGTCCGGGAACGGGTTCAAGGAACGGGTTCAAGGAACGGGTTCAAGGAACGGGTTCTGCAACGGTAATCGGGGATGGCCGAGGGGATGAGAGGGGGACGGCCGAGAGGATCACTCAGGGGACGGCTCAGGAAAGGACAACACGTCAGGACAGCAGGAAGTCCGCCTCCCCCGCCTTCGCGCCCTCGATGAAGGCCGTCATCTCGTCGGTGGTGTAGATCAGCGCCGGGCCGTCCGGGTCGGTGGATTGACGGACGGCGATCCGGCCGTCGGCGAGCTTCATCGCCTCCAGGCAGTTCCCGCCGTTGCCGCCGCTCCACGGCTTGTGCCAGCCCTCGCTGCCCAAGTCCCGCGCGGGCATCCCGTTGTAGACCCGTTTGCGCGGCTTGATGCGGTCCATTTACAGCTCCTTGCGGAGATCCCGCAGGATCTCCTTCGTGCGATGTGCCGTAGCGGCCTGCGCCGCCATGCGGTCCATGACCTCGAGGTGGGTCGCCACCTCGGTGCGCGCGTCGAGGTAGACGGCGCCGGTCAGGTACTCGCTGTAGACCATGTCCGGAAGTTCCGGCATGGCGAATCGGAACAGCACGAAGGGCCCGTACGTGCCGGGATGCGGCCCCGAGGAGAACAGGGCGATCTGCAGCGTCACGTGGGGCAACTTCGTGGCCTCGAGCAGTTTGTCGATCTGCGCGCGCATCACCTCCGGGCCGCCGATCGTGCGGCGCAGCACCGTTTCGTCCATCACGACCCAGATGCGGGGCGCGTCCTGACGGGTAAGCAGTTGCTGACGTTGCATGCGCAGAGCGACGAGGCGCTCGATGTCCTCCGGCCGGGTCTGGCCGATGGCGCCGGACTTCAGGACGCCGCGTGCGTACTCCTCGGTCTGCAGCAGACCGGGGACGAAGTGGGGCTCGTACTGGCGGATCAGGGCGGCCGCGCCCTCGAGGCTGACGTGCATCGAGAACCAGCCGGGCAGGACGTCGTGGAAACGCTGCCACCAGCCGGGCTTGTTGGCCTCTTCGGCGAGCAGGACGAAGCCCTCGGCCTCCTCGTCGGTCACCCCGTACGCCTTGAGCAGCAGTTGGAGGTACGGGATCTTGAGGGAGACCTCGGCCATCTCCATGCGGCGGACCGTGGCGGGCGCGACACGCAGGATGCGGGCGGCCTCCTCCCGCTTGAGCCCGGCGCGTTCCCGCAGGTCCAACAGGCGCCGACCGAGGACGACCTGTCCCACTGTCGGCGCGGACCGCGGTTCGCTCACGCCCCACCTCCACGATGAGCCCCACCGGGCGGCCCGTCGGGGACGGCCGGCCGGTCACGAAAAGAATCCTGACAGCCCTGCGGCGCCATTCGAAGACCGAATCGAAGATCTGTACGAGTTAGGTACGGGTCTCCGGTGATCCCAACTGGCGCCGCTCAACATGCTGTTGCGAGCAGTGTGCCACGGCGCTCCACCGCGTCACACAGCACTCTGCATTTTTCAGAGTGACACTTGCCAAGTGTCCACGGCGGGGCGATAGTGGCAAGCGTGATTCCGTCCGCGCCCTTAGGAACAGACGCCGCCGCAGGCCGCCCGCCGGGTCTCGGTGCCGCCGCGGGAGCAGGCCCTGAACAGGCCGTTCCCGAGCGCCGGTTCCGATTCGAACTGGCCGCTCACCCGGGCTCTCCCGCACAGGCCAGACGCCTGACACGGGCCCGGCTGACCGGCTGGTCGGTGTGCGAGGACACATGCGACACGGCTGATCTGGTCATATCCGAGCTGGTCACGAACGCCATCGTGCACACCGCGAGCGGCACCGTGGTCTGCGAGCTGCACGACACCGGTGACCTCGTACGCATAGCCGTGCGGGACGAGGGCTGCGCACCGGGCGAGCCACATCCCTCGCCGCAGCGCCCCGAGGAGGAGCACGGTCGGGGTCTGTTCCTCGTCGACGCGCTGTGTCAGGCGTGGGGTGCCCAGGAGCACGGCCCCGGGCTGCTGGTCTGGGCCGACCTGACCCGCGGCGGCGAAGCCTCCCGCGTGCCCGCCGAGCCGCGCGACGACACCGCCGTGCCCGAGCCGCGCGACGACACCGCCGTGCCCGTGCCGCGCGACGCCGGGTCCACGCCCCACGGGCTCATGCCGTTGCCCCACGGCACCGGACCCACCCCCCACGGGCTCATACCCCTGCCGCACGGTCCCGCATCCGTAAGCCACGAGGCCGGGGCCATACCCCGCGGTGGCCTCACCGCCCCCCGGAACGACCTGGGCTGGGGATCCCGGCCGAAACCGGTGCCCGGAGACGGTTCGGGTGACGATGACGACCGCACCGAGCACGCCGCCGACCACCTCGAGCACGCCCATCAAGCCCATGAAACCCAGCAAGCCCAGCGCGCCGAACAGGATCACCGGGGCGCCGGTGCGGAGGAACGGAAACCCGCCCCCGCATGGCGCGCACACCACTCCCCCGTGACGGGTGGTGGTGGCCCCCTCCGACGCGTGGGCCCGCAGCGGCACCGCGGCCCGGAGACGGCGTCCGGCCCGGAGACGGCGTCCGGCCCGGAGACGGCGTCCGGCCCGGAGACGGCGTACGGCCCAGCAACGGCGTGTGGCCCAGAGACGTACGGCCCCTCGATCGGCCCCACCATCGCCCCCGCGATCGGCCGCGTGAGCGCCTCCCCACGATGGACCGACCCCGCTGCCCTCGCTCCCCGCACCACCGGCGAGACAGCGCCCCGGCCACTCCCGCATACGGGCCCAAGCCTTCTCCCGCACCCGAGTCCACTCCCGGATCCGCACCCGAGCCTTCTCCCGCACCCGAGCCCGAGCCAGCTCCCGCACTCGGTAACGGGAACCGGAGGACGGGACTTGGACCGGGACCTGGACCTGGATCTGGACCTGGACCTGGACTGGGACGACCCCGCGTGAGCGCCGTGCCCGGCCGGGCTCCGGTCCTCAGCCTCGACACCCTCGTGCGCCTCCGGCGCGGCCCCGGCCACACCACGGCACCCCGCCGACTCGCCGTGCCCGACGACATGACGGCCCCGCTGGGCTGCGACGCCGTCGCCGTCCCGGCCGGCCTCGGCCCTCAGGTCATGCCGCGCCTGCCCCGCGTGGGTTGCGTCTACGCCGACGACACGCACTGGTGGTGGCTCGTTCCGTCCGACTCCGACTACGCCCTGGAGTGGCCCGCCCCCGCGCACTACGCCACGGGCGCGCTCGTCCCGGACTCCCCGCACGCCCCCGAGCTGATCCACCGGCCGGACGGCACCCTCCCGTACACGCCGCCGATTCCCCTCTACCTGACCCTGTGCCGCCTCACGGGCACGGCGCCGACCTGGTCGAAGCCCGTCAGCGCATAGCACGCCCCACCCGTCAGACCACCTCGCGCGCCCGCACGTCCGCCCGCCCGCCCGCACGCCCGCACAACCGCCCGCCCGCGAGGCATCCGCCCGGCGCCCCGTCCCTCCCCCACCCCGGCGCACGCCCGCGCGTAGCCCCTGCTCCCTCCTGCGCCCTGCCCTCCCACGGCGCCTGCCGCGATAGTGGCCACTTGTCGGCGATCGGGGGAGGTCCTCACGGTGCGGAAGGTGCCGAAGCAGCAGCGTCCTGACGAGCGCGAGGTGTCGGAGTCGGAGCGGCTGCTCTTCGGGGGCCCGCTCCGCTACGACATGGGCTGGAACCAGCACCGGGACGCGTTCCTGGAACTGAGTTTCCGCGCCATGCTGACCCGGCTGCCGTCCCTGCTCGCCGTCAGTCTGCGCCTGGCCCGCCAGGCCGACCCGCGGGCGACGCGGATCGTGCTGGCCGCCGAGATGATCCGTGGCGCGGCGCAGGCGGTGAGCCTGCTCGCGGTGAACACCGTGCTGGCCCGGCTGATCCAGAGCGGCCCGATCGAGGACCGGCTGCGCGGCGCCGCGCCCGCGCTGGCCGCCATGGCCGTGGTCCTCTTCGTGGGGGCCGTGCTGCGGGCCGCGTCCACGTATGCCACCGGGCGTCTGGAGCCCAAGGTGGAGCGGGTGGCGACCGAGCTGTACCTGGAGCGGGCCGCGTCGGTGGAGCTGGCGGCGATCGAGGACCACGCCTTCCACAAACTGCTGGACACCGCGCAGTACGGCGCCCAGTCCGCCCGCCGGATGATCATGTACGGCACGCGCGTGGTGAACGCGGTGATCTCGCTGGCCGCGGCGGCCGGCGTGCTGACCGTGCTGCACCCGCTCCTGCTGCCGCTGCTGGTGACGATGACGCTGCCCAGTGCGTGGAGCGCCCTGACGAACGCCCGGCGCCGGTACGAGTCCTTCCACACGTGGGTCCAGCACGCGCGCGCGGGTCATCTCATCGCGAGCCTGCTGACCGAACCGGAGGCGGCACCGGAGATCCGGGTGCACGGCGTCGGCCCCTTCCTGCTGCGCCACTTCCGCTCGATGTCGGAGACCGCGGAGGCGGAGCAGGCGCGGCTGGCACGGCTCGCCGCCCGCACCGGCCTGTTCGCGGCGGCCTGGACGGGGCTGGCGACGGTGGCGACGTACGCCACGCTCGGCGGGCTGCTGATCACCGGGACGATGGCGCTGGCGGTGGCGGGCACGGCCGTGATCGCGATTCGCAGCGGCTCGACGAGCCTGAACACGCTCGTCCTGGAGGTCAACCAGCTCCACGAGGAGGCCCTGTTCGTGGGCGACCTGCAACGCCTCTACGTCGAGGCCGCCGAGCGGGCGATCCCGGAGGGTGGCAGCGCGCTGCCGGCGGACCCTCGGCAGATCCGCTTCGAGAACGTCACCTTCGGCTACCCGGGTGAGTCCGCCCGCCCCGCCCTCGACGACGTCTCGCTCACCCTCCCCCTCGGCCGGATCATCGCGCTCGTCGGCGAGAACGGCTCCGGCAAGACCACCCTGGTCAAGCTGCTGGCGGGGCTCTACACGCCGGACCGGGGGCGGATCCTGTGGGACGACGTCGACGCGGCGGACGCCGACCGGCGCCAACTGGCCGAGCGCATCGCGATGGTGGCGCAGGACTTCAAACGGTGGCCGTTCACGGCCAAGGTCAACGTCGCCGTCGGCCGCTCGTCCGTGCCGCTGACCGAGGAGCGGCTGGCCGCTGCGATCGGCGAGGCGGGTGCCGAGGAGGTGGTCGCGGACCTGCCGCGCGGCCTGGACACCCTGCTGGCCCGCCACTTCAGCGGCGGGCACGAGCTGTCGGGCGGGCAGTGGCAGCGGCTGGGCATCGCGCGTGCGGCGTACCGGCGCGGACGCATCCTCATCGTGGACGAGCCGACGGCGGCCCTGGACGCCCGGGCCGAGCTGGAGGTCTTCGAGAAGATCCGCGCGCTGGCCGACGGCGGCCAGACGGTCGTACTGATCACGCACCGGCTGGCGTCGGTCCGTCACGCCGACCTGGTGCACGTGCTGGACCAGGGGCGGCTGGTGGAGTCCGGCACCCCGGACGAGCTGCTGGCCGGGGGCGGGGTCTACGCGGAGCTGTACGCGCTCCAGGCGGAGCAGTTCGCCCCGCAGTCTCCCCGACAGACGCCTCCGCCAGCACCCCCGCAGGCACCTCAGCAAGCACCCCACCAGCAGGCATCAGCGCAAGCGCCCCAGCAGGCGCCAGCGCAAGCCCCCCAGCAGGCGCCTCCGCAAGCACCTCCGCAGGTACCCGCCTCCTCGAAGGCGAGCTGAACCGTCAGTCGGCGGCCTCGCCGCCCCGGACGATCACCAGGAACGTGTCCGTCGCGAGGTCCATGACCACCTCGGCGGCCAGCCCCTCCATACGTCGCGCGTGCGCGAACTCCTCCGCCGGCCACGACCCGCGCGGCCCGCCTGCGGGAAAGCGTTCGAGCACCGTTCGCCCGCTCACCATCTCGCACCTCCAGAAAGCGTCGTACTTGTAGGGAGTTAACGCTCTCCGGCCCCGGAACGCCTCGCCCGGTGACGGTACTGAGACGTAGCCGACACGGATTCAGTGCGGAGTGTGAGGATCCGATCACCTTGTGAAAGTATCGGCGACGCTTCGCATCAGAACTCGTACTCGCCGTGATGACGGACGGGCTCATGTCCCGCAGGCGCCCCGAAGCGCGACGCGCGCCCCTCCGGTTTCTCCCACGCCTCCCGCCGTCCGAGGGCCGTCAGGTGCAGCAGGCTGGGGGTGGAGCCGAGGCCGTCCAGTCCGCGGTCGTCCGCCGAGTAGGTGTGGAAGACGCGGTCGCCGTCCCGCAGGAAGCAGCTGACGCCGGGCCGCTCGACGAGCTCGCCGTCCCGCTCCAGGGTCACCTCGAAGTCGCGGTTGAAGTCGATGCACCGGCCGTGGCCGCGTCCGGGCCTCGCGCTCACCTCACCGTACGGAGCCGTGGTCGGCGGCGTGGGCCAGGGCGTGCGCGCCGGGCGTGCGCCGTACGGCCGGGTCCTGCCGTGCGGCGGCCCGGTCGGGGATCCGCGCCGGGAGGTCCACCAGGTCCCGGTGGGCGGCGAGTTCCGCGAGGAGTTCGGTGAGGCGTTCGCTGTGCCGGCGGCCGAGCCGGCCCGTGTCGTCGAGGTGGACGGCGCCGGCGGTGGTCGTGTCGACGAGGCGTTCGAGGAGGGCCGCGACCTCGTCCGTGCCCTCGGTGTGCCGGGCGAGGGAGGGCAGTTCGGCGGCGGCGAGGGTGATCGAGGCGCGGGCCTCGGCGAGGGTGCGGTAGGCCTCGCGGCGCAGGGTCCAGCGGGCGGCGCGGTCGTCCGATCCGTCGAGGACGTGGACGAGGTAGGCGTGCGCGGCGGACGCGGCGGCGGCGAGCCGGGCGCGCACCCGCCCGCCGCGTTCTCCCGGCATCGGCAGGTGCCCGACGATCAGCACGATCGCGCAGGCCAGCAGGGTCTCCCCGATCCGGCTGACGGAGGCCTGCGGCTCCCCGCCGACCATCACCAGGGCCAGGACGAGGACGGTGACGACGGCGGTCTGGGCGGCGAAGTGCCGGGTGGCGACGGGGATGAGCGCCCCGCACACGGCGACCAGGACCACCAGGCCCTCCGGCCGGGGCAGCAGGGTGGCGAGGCCGGCGAAGACGAGCGCGCCGAGCACGGTCCCCGCGGCCCGGCACAGCACCCGGGACACCAGCGGCCCGAGGTCGGGCTTGACCAGGAAGACGGCGGTGGCGGGCAGCCAGTACCAGTGCGTGTGCTGCCCGTACCAGTGGGAGTGGTACAGGGCCTGCGCGATGGCCGCGCTCGCCCCGAAGCAGAGGCCGACCCGCATCCCGTACTCGCGTCCGCCGGCCCCGAGGGCCGTGCGCACCAGGTCGCCGGCGTTCCGCCGCCGGGTGTGCAGATCGCCCCCGCGGCCGCGGTCGAAGGCGTCGGCGGCGTGCAGCAGGGCGTCGTCGAGGGCACGCAGCGCGGGCGCCGACCGCGAGGGCGCCGGCAGCGGCCCGGGGTGCGCGCTCTCCCGTACGGCGGCGGCGAGGCGCCGGGGCCCTTCGGACGCCCGCCCGGAGACGGGCTTCCCGGCCCAGGCGAGGGCGGTCGCGGCCTCGGCGAGGGGCAGTGCGGCGGCGTACTGAGCATGCAGTCGGCGTTCGGCCGCGGAGCCGGCGTACCGGCGCAGGCGGGGGCCGGCGAGGGCGTCCTGGGCGTGGTCGAGGGCGGCGGTGAGGGCCGCGCGCCGGGCGGTGGCCTGTTCGGTGCCGACGGCGTCGAGCAGACGGGCGACGGCTTCGTAGACGTCGGCGACGGCGGTCCGTTCCCCGTCGAAGCGGAAGTCGCCGTGGAGGGCGCCGGGCGTGGGCAGGGCGAGCCGCAGCGCGAGCAGCCAGCCGGCCCCGGTGAGGAAGGCGAGGGCGCGTGCCCAGCCGCTCTCGGGGAGCGGCATCCCGGCCCCGATGGCCGCGGCGACGAGCAGCTGGGTGCCGGCGCCCGAGGCGACGGGCCCGATGGCGCTCATGCCGCCGGCGAGGAGCCCGAGCCCGGTCAGCGCGAGCGTCAGCGCCACGGCGTCCAGGTGGTCCCCGGCGCAGGTGCCGGCGAGCAGTCCGGCCGCTCCCGCGAGCGCGGGCGCGCCGAGCCGCCTGACGGAAGCCCGCCGGCTGCCGGGCCGGTCGTTGATCCCGGCGAGCATGGCGGCGATCGCGGCGACGACGCCCAGGGAGGCGCGGTCGACGAGGACGGAGACGAGCAGCAGCGGCCCGGCGGCCAGCGCCCCGCGCGCGACCGCACTCCACGGAACGGGCCCGCGCTGCGCCCTCAGGGCGTGGGCGAGCCAGGGCGGCAGAGCGGTGAGTGTGCGAACGGCAACGGCGGATCGCGAGGACACGGAGCTCCTGTCGGGACGAGGGCGGGGGTGTGCCTTCGGGCGACGGTGGCCGGGGCTGTGCGGATCGTGCTGTGGTGCCGGGGTGTGTCTCCACGGTACGGGCGGATCCTGGAGGAGGCGAAACGGTCGCGTTTCGGGGAGGTGACACTTCGCCGTGATTCCGGTCTCTTTGTGTACGCAATTCGCGCGGGTACCCGACGAAACCACGTGCATGCGCCCGCCCGCCCGCGGAGCCGTCGGCGAATGACCGGAAGCCGGCACCCGCGACTAGAAACGCTCCCGATCCCCCGGACGCGCCGCGTCGACCGTGCCGCCTGTGCCCTCTGTGCCGCCTGTGCCCTCTGTGCCGCCTGTACCCTCTGTGCCGCCTGTGCCCTCTATGTCGCCTGCGCCCTCTATGCCGTCCGTGTCGCCTGGGTCACCTGGGTGGGTCACCTGGGGCACCCGTGTCAGCCCGCGTCGGCCGCCTCCACCGTCCCCAACGTCTCCCCGAAGAGCGCCCGGGCCCGTTCCAGTGCTCCCACGACGCTCCCGCGGCCGACCTCCGCGACGATCTCGTCGACGCCCCTCAGCCCGGCCCGCTCCAGCAGGCGCTTCTCGTTCGTCACCCACTCCCCGCGCGCGGCCAGCACGGCGTGGCCGGTCTGCGCGGCAGCGACGGCCAGGGCACCGGCGGCCTCGGTGCGCCGGCCGTGGGGCGCGTGGTGGGCGGCCGCGTAGGCGAGGGTGGCGCACGCGGTGCCGTACCAGCGTTCGCGGGCGGTCCGGCGCAGCTTCGCGGGATAGGCGGCGGGCCTCGGGAGCTCCCCGCGCAGCACCTCGTTGATCGCCAGCTCCGCGACGACCAGGTAGCTGGGGATGCCTGCGAGATGGAACATCAACGGCTCCACCCGGAAGCGTCCCTCCTCGGCCTCCGCCCACTCGTGCTCCACCACGTCGAGGTCGCGGTAGTGGACGTCGACGCGCCGCGCGTCGACCGTCAGCCAGGCACCCCCGTTGAAGACCCCACCGCCCCACCCGCCCACTTCGGAGACCTCTCCCTCCCAGCCGACGGCCCTCAGGTCGGCGGGATCGAAAGCGCCGCGGTAGTAGACGGCCAGGTCCCAGTCGCTGCCGGGCGTGTGCGTGCCCTGGGCCCGCGAGCCGCCGAGGGCCACGGCCCGGACGGCGGGAAGGGCGGCGAGGCGGTCGGCGGTGGTGGCGAGGAAGTCGGCGTCTGAATGGGTGGGCATGGGCGCAGCGTACGGATCGGGGCCGGGCGCCTCCAGCCGCTCGTCGACCAGCGGCCGCGGGCCGGGACCCCGGCCGCTGAGGAACGCCCGGGGAAGCGGACCCCTCGCCCCGCCGGATCGCCATCACCCTTGGTCACAGAGTGAGCAGGCATTTCCGGTCACGGACGAGCACGATGCAGGCCAGGTGCGGAGCCGGGGGCGAACGGCGCGGGTCGAGCGGGTCGCTTCCACGGCCGGCCGTCCGCCTAGACTCTGGCGACCCTTCGGACACATGTCCGAAAAGATATGCCGGAACATGCGGGACGGGGAGGAACGACATGGTCAGCAGACGTGGGCTGTTGAGCGGTGCGGCACTCGTGGGGGCGGGCGCGATGAGCGGTGTGCTGGGAGGTGCGGGACCCGCCGCGGCCGACGCGCCACTGAACACCCCGTTCACCCCCGTCGGCACCCCGCACCTCGCGGAGGCCGAGCGGATGGTGCAGTACCAGCGGCTGCTCGCGGCCGGCCAGCTGACCGACGGCCTGGCCGGGCACTGGCCGCTGGACGGATCGGGCGCCGACCGTTCCGGGCACGGCCTGGCCGTCACCCTCGGCTCCGGCGCGACCTGGACGGCCCTGCGCGCGGGCGGCGAACTCGGCTTCGACGGCACGTCCGCCGCGTACGCCGCCACGTCCTCCGTCCTGGACACCACGGCGCCCTTCACCGTCTCGGCCTGGGTACGCCTCTCGGACGACACCGCCGGCCCCGCCGACCTGGCGAACATGTACACCGCGGTCAGCCAGGACGGCACCGTCTGCAGCCGCTTCCTGCTCCAGTACGACGACACGGCCGGCGCCTGGGCGTTCAAGGTCCGCGGCGAGGACCAGAGCGTCAAGATCTCCGCCCTCGGCACCAGCGCGCCCGTCCTGGGCCGCTGGACCCATCTGACCGGCGTGTGGGACGGCGCCCGCGTCCACCTCTACGTCGACGGCGTGCTGGAGGGCAGCGCCGACGCGGCCCTGTCCTGGGCGGCGGCCCAGGGCTTCAACATCGGCCGGGCCCGCTGGGACGGCGCGTACGTGAACCGCTTCAAGGGCGCCATCGACGACGTCCGCGCCTACGGCCGCGCCCTGAGCGCCGACGAGGTCTCCCTGATCAGCGGCCGCACGGCCCGCCTCAACAACGTCTACCTGGTCGGCTCCTCCTCGTCCGTCACCTGGGGCACACCCGACGACCTGTCGAGCTGGACCGCGCTGGCACGCTGCTCCTCCTTCCTGACCTTGGTGCTCAAGCACACCTACGGGTGGGCGACCGACGCCTACTTCACCCAGTACTTCCAGGACCGCATCCCCGAGGCCGCCGACTACCGCCGGGCCTTCACCGACGGCACGGCCGGCCCGCGCTTCCAGCGGATCCTCGAGGTCACCGACCTCCGTCCGGGCGACCTGATCGCGGTCGACTACGACGGGCAGGTCGAGGACAGCACCGGCCACATCGTCATGGTCCGCGAGGTCAAGGGCGTCTTCAGCGGCGTCGCCGACTTCACCGGCGAGACCCAGTACGCCGTCGAGGTGGTCGACTGCACGTCCGAACCGCACGGCGTCTACGCGCTGACCAACTACCCGAAGTATCCCGACACCCGCATGGTCAGCCTCGTCGCGAAGGAGAACTTCGAGGGCGTCGGCATCGGCCACATGATGTTCTACGCCTCCGACACCACCGGCGAGTTCTCCCGGTACCGGTGGAGCGTCAACACCGCCAAGGCGAGCGCCCACCCGGTGACGGACCGGCCGATCGCGGCGGCCCGCGTCCTGTGAGCCCCGGACGGGCGGCGGCAGCGGCGGGTGCTCACGGCAGTCCCGCCGCTGCCGCCGCCGTCCGCAGGACGTCCCGCAGCATCTCGGGGGTGAGCCGCCCGGTGAACGTGTTGCGCTGACTGACGTGGAAGCAGCCGAAAAGATCGAGGCCGTCGAGCGGCACACGCACCCCGTGCCCGAAGGCGGGCCGCGGCCGGGGAACGGACCAGCCGGCCCCGGCGAGCGCGGGCAGCGCCGCCTGCCAGCCGAAGGCGCCCAGGACGACGACCGCGCGCAGCGTCGGCCGCAGCAGCCGCAGCTCCTGCACCAGCCAGGGACGGCAGGTGTCCCGCTCCTCGGGGGTGGGTCTGTTGGCGGGCGGTGCGCAGTGGACGGGCGCGGTGACCCGTACGCCGTGCAGGGCGAGACCGTCGTCGGCGGACACCGAGGTGGGCTGCGAGGCGAGCCCCACGTCGTACAGCGCCCGGTACAGGACGTCCCCGGAGCGGTCGCCGGTGAACATACGGCCGGTGCGGTTGCCGCCGTGCGCGGCCGGGGCGAGCCCCACGACGAGCAGACGTGCGTCGGACGGCCCGAAGCCGGGCACCGGCCGCCCCCAGTACGTCCAGTCGGCGAACGCGGCCCGCTTCGTCCGGGCCACCTCCTCGCGCCAGGCCACCAGCCGGGGGCAGGCCCCGCACCCCGCCACCCGCCGGTCGAGGGCGGCGAGGGCATGAGCGGCGTCCATGCCTCCACGGTAGAGCCCCGTCGCTGTGCCCACGCAGTCCCGGATCCCGCCGATCCCGCCTACTCCCCCCCGGGCACCGCCCTCACCCAGACCCCGTCCTCCGTCAGGTACCGGTCCACTCTCAGGCCCGCCTCGGCCAGCGCCTCCTCGAACTGTTCCGGGGTGAGGGGCCGGGAGCGGAACGTCTGGGTCCACACCGCGTCCGGGAACACGTACTCGGCGCGCACCTTGTTGACACCGTCGCCGACCGGATCGGCCGACAGGATCCGGACCGTGTAGCCGGCCGGGTCGACCCGTTCGCGGGGCAGGTCGGTGTGGTAGTCCTCGCCCTCCCGCTGGATCAGCACGTGCCCGCCGGGCGCGACGTGGCGCGCGCAGGCGCGCAGCATCCCTCGCCGGACCTCGCTGTCCCCGCTGTGCACCAGGAAGGACGCGAGCATCACGACGTCGAAGGTCTCGCCCAGGTCGAGGTGCTCGATGGGGCTGCGCAGGGTGCGTGCCCCGCGGACGCGCTCCAGCATCTCGGCGGACTCGTCCACCGCCGTGACGGTGAACCCACGCTCCACCAGCGCGTGGGTGACGCGGCCGACGCCGCTGCCCAGTTCCAGGATGTGCGCGCCCGCGGGGACCGCCGCGGCGATGATGTCCGGCTCGTCGCCCACCCGCAGACGGCTGTAGAGCTCGACCGCGCATCCGTCGGGGGTGATGGCCCCGGGACCTGTTCCCTCGTATCCCTCTCGCATGTCACGCCTCATGCCCGTCCAACGGACCGTCCCCGCCGGGCCGTTCCCCCCACCTACCGGTTCACCCGTTCGAGCGATAGGACGTCCGTTCGTCCCCTGTGGAGGACGTCCGGGCCGAGGAGTACGTTTCCAGCAGGAGTGATGATCCGATGCGTACAGGCAGTGAGCCGACGACAGCGCGCAGCGCGCTGCGGATGCGTCTGTGGCTGAGCGTGTGGGGGCTGCTCTGGACGGGCTTCGGCACCGTCGCGTTCGCGCTGGTGGGGCGGGTGGGGTGGGCCGTCGCCTGCGGTGTGCTGTGGCTGGTGGTCTCCGTCGATCTGGCGATGATCCTCAGACACCTGCGGCAGGGGCCGCACTACCAGCCGGGCCGGAACGTACCGCCGTACCGGCCGCCGGAGCACCCGCGTACCTGAGCAGGTCGCCCGTACCCCAGCAGGTCGCCCGTACCCGAGCAGATCGCCCGTACCCAAGTAGATCGTCCGTACCCGAGCAGGTCCGTACCCCAGCGCCCACGCCCTGAGCCGCCCGTCCGGCGCGGCAGCCCGCCGTCCGCCGGGCAGCCGACCCCTCCGGCACGACGACGGCCCCTCAGGAGGCGAAGTCTGCCACCCTCAGGAGTCGAAGCGTGCCGCCTTCAGGTACTGCGGGTTCGGGTCCAGTGCGGCCGCCAGCCGGAAGTGGCGCTTGGCCTGGTCGCCGCGGCCCTGCCGCTCATAGGTGCGGGCGAGCGCGAAGTGCGCGAACGCGTTGTCCGGCTCCCGCTCCAGGACGATCGTGAACTCGAGTTCGGCGGGACGCAGCTGTGCGGCGGCGAAGAAGGCACGCGCGCGCAGCAGGCGGGCGGCGGTGTTCTCGGGATGGGCGGCGATGACACCGTCGAGCAGCTTCACCGCGCCCCGCGGGTCCCGTGCGGCGAGCAGATGCTCGGCGGCACGGAAGTCGATGACGTGCGTCTCCGGAGTACGTCCGGTCGAACCGCTGGTATCGGGCACGGAAAAATCCTTCCCTCGCTGCACGCGTTCAACGCGCGGTGCGGGCGCCGCTATTCCTCCGGTGACCCGAGGGGCTCGCGGGGCGCACGGGCCCGGTGTGCCAGGTCGGCCCACACCTCACGGACGCGTCGTTCGAGGTCCGGCAGCGGCACGTCGTTGTCGATCACGATGTCCGCGATCTCGCGGCGCTTCTCGCGTGTCGCCTGGGCGGCCATGCGCGCGCGGGCGTCGTCCTCGGTCATGCCGCGCAGCCGGACGAGCCGGTCCAGCTGGGTTGCGGGCGGGGCGTCGACGACGATCACGACGTCGTACAGGGGAGCGAGGCCGTTCTCGGTGAGGAGAGGGACGTCGTGGACGACGACGGCGTCCTCGGGGGCGGCGGCCTCGAGCTCGCGGGAGCGCGCGCCGACGAGGGGGTGGACGATCGCGTTGAGGGAGGCGAGCTTCGCGGAGTCGGCGAAGACGATGGAGCCCAGCGCGGGGCGGTCGAGGGTGCCGTCGGCGGCGAGGACCTCCTCACCGAAGGTGTCGACGATCGCCGCGAGACCGGGGGTGCCCGGTTCGACGACCTCGCGCGCGATGCGGTCCGCGTCGATCAGCACGGCGCCGCAGTCGACGAGCAGCCGCGACACCTCGCTCTTGCCGGCGCCGATCCCGCCGGTCAGGCCAACCTTCAGCATGACGGGAAGCTTAGGGCCTGCCGCCGGCGGCGCGTCCGGCAGGCCCCGGGGCGACGGCTCAGCCCTCGCCCTCGCGCTCCGCCAGGAACTTCTCGAACTCCCGCCCGATCTCGTCCGCCGAGGGGATGTCCACGGGTTCGGCGAGCATGTTGCCGCGGGTCTCGGCGCCCGCGGCGGCGTCGTACTGGTGCTCGAGGCCCTGGACGAGGGCGGTGAGTTCCTCGTCGCCCTCCTGGATCTGGCGGTCGATCTCGGTCTGCGTGCGGTGCGCCTCCGTGCGCAGGGTGTGCGCGATGCCGGGCAGGACGAGTCCCGTGGCGGCCGTGATGGCCTCCAGGACGGTCAGGGCGGCGTCGGGGTACGCGGAGCGGGCGATGTAGTGCGGGACGTGCGCGGCGACGCCCAGGACGTCGTGGCCCGCTTCCATGAGGCGGTACTCGACGAGCGCTTCGGCGCTGCCGGGGACCTGCGCCTCGTCGAAGGGGCTGCGGTGCCCCGGGACGAGGTCCGTGCGGTTGCCGTGCGGGGTGACGCCGACGGGGCGGGTGTGCGGGACGCCCATGGGGATGCCGTGGAAGTTCACGGACAGGCGCACGCCGAGCCGTTCCACGATCTGCCGGACGGCCACGGCGAAACGCTCCCACTCCACGTCCGGCTCGGGGCCGGACAGCAGCAGGAAGGGTGCTCCGGTGGTGTCCTGGACGAGCCGTACCTCGATGACCGGCTCCTCGTAGTCGGTCCACCGGTCGCGCTTGAACGTCAGCAGTGGACGGCGGGCGCGGTAGTCCACCAGGCGGTCGTGGTCGAAGCGGGCGACGACCTGGTGGGGCAGCGCGTCGAGGAGGCGGTCGACGATCTGGTCGCCGGTCTCCCCCGCGTCGATGTATCCGTCGAAGTGGTAGAGCATGACAAGTCCGGCCGATTCCTGGGCGAGCGCCATGTCGACGACGGCCAGCCCCTTCGGCTCCCATGCGTACAAACCCTGCGGATCAAGCACTTGGACCGCTCCTCCTCGTGTTCGTACATGCCAACGCGCACGCCGGTGTACGCATTCCCACCCCACCGCCTTGATCCGCCGGCTCGTGCGGGGCGAGGACGGTTTCCCTCGGGGGACACGGAGAACCGCCCGGCCGGCTCCCGGGGGAGGCAGCCGGGCGACGGCCCGTTTCCCGGGCAACGCCAAGGGGCCGCACCTCGAAAGGTACGGCCCCTCAGTGAGCGGCTGGGACTCAGCGGCTAGCGATCAGCTCTGGCCACCGGCGAGCTTCTCGCGCAGCGCGGCGAGCGCCTCGTCCGAGGCCAGCGCGCCGGAGGTGTCGGCGCCCTCGGAGGAGTACGAACCGCCGGTCGCGGCCGGAGCGGCGGCCTCGCCACCCTCGGCGGCGGCCTGGGCGTCCGCCTCGCGGGACTTGATGACCTGCTGCTGGTGCTGCTCGAAGCGCTGCTGCGCCTCGGCGTACTGGCGCTCCCACTCCTCGCGCTGCTTCTCGTAGCCCTCGAGCCAGTCGTTGGTCTCGGGGTCGAAGCCCTCGGGGTAGATGTAGTTGCCCTGGTCGTCGTAGGACGCGGCCATGCCGTACAGGGTCGGGTCGAACTCGACCGAGGCCGGGTCGGCACCGAAGGACTCGTTGGCCTGCTTCAGCGAGAGGCTGATGCGACGGCGCTCGAGGTCGATGTCGATGACCTTGACGAAGATCTCGTCGTTGACCTGGACGACCTGCTCCGGGATCTCCACGTGGCGCTCGGCCAGCTCGGAGATGTGGACCAGACCCTCGATGCCCTCGTCCACGCGGACGAACGCACCGAACGGAACCAGCTTCGTGACCTTGCCGGGCACGACCTGGCCGATCTGGTGGGTGCGGGCGAACTGCTGCCACGGGTCTTCCTGGGTCGCCTTCAGCGACAGGGAGACGCGCTCGCGGTCCATGTCGACGTCGAGGACCTCGACCGTGACCTCCTGGCCGACCTCGACGACCTCGGAGGGGTGGTCGATGTGCTTCCAGGACAGCTCGGAGACGTGGACCAGACCGTCGACGCCACCCAGGTCCACGAAGGCACCGAAGTTGACGATCGAGGAGACCACACCGGACCGCACCTGACCCTTCTGGAGGGTGGTGAGGAAGGTCTGGCGGACCTCGGACTGGGTCTGCTCCAGCCAGGCACGGCGGGACAGGACCACGTTGTTGCGGTTCTTGTCCAGCTCGATGATCTTGGCCTCGAGCTCCTTGCCCACGTAGGGCTGGAGGTCGCGAACGCGGCGCATCTCGACCAGGGAGGCCGGGAGGAAGCCACGGAGGCCGATGTCGAGGATGAGACCACCCTTGACGACCTCGATGACGGTACCGGTGACGATCCCGTCCTCTTCCTTGATCTTCTCGATCGTGCCCCAGGCACGCTCGTACTGGGCGCGCTTCTTCGAGAGGATCAGGCGACCTTCCTTGTCCTCCTTCTGGAGAACAAGGGCCTCGATCTCGTCACCGACGGCGACGACCTCATTGGGGTCGACGTCGTGCTTGATGGAGAGCTCGCGGCTCGGGATAACGCCTTCGGTCTTGTAACCGATGTCGAGCAGGACCTCGTCCCGGTCGACCTTCACGATGACGCCGTCGACGATGTCGCCGTCGTTGAAGTACTTGATCGTCTCGTCGATCGCGGCGAGGAAGGCTTCCTCGTTACCGATGTCGTTGACCGCTACCTGCGGGGTGGTGGCGGTGGTCTCGGTGCTGCTCGTCATGTGGGAAAGGGCTCCGGTACGGACATTGAAGTCGTAGGTACTGCTTACGCCGGGAGCCCGTTTCGCTCTGCAGAAGCCGGACAGCCAAGGAAGCGCCGCACCGGGTGACCGGTGATGGCGCCTCGAGAACCGAGGGGACATACAACAGATGCGAGCGCAGCCTGCTACGTCTGAGGTGCGCAGGCCCGCAGCGCAACTTGTAGCATACGGGGGCAGCCGGGCAGGGTCAATGCGCGAAGGCGCACACCCGGGGCGGATCGCCGCATACCCGGCACTGAACCTGTCTTCTGAGGCCACATGGACCGCGGAAGAACCCTCCGGTGACACCTCGGTGGCACCGCCGGGGCGGGTTGGACGGAAGAGTACGACGAGGGAGCCCATCATCCAAGAGCCCGTATCGTCCCAGCCGGAGCCGGAGCCGGAGGCCACCCGCCGTGACGCCGGCGTCACGGAGAGCGCCCGGGCCAACCGGGGCTGGTGGGACCGCAACGCGGACGAGTACCAGATCGAGCACGGCACCTTCCTCGGCGACGACCGCTTCGTGTGGTGCCCCGAGGGCCTGGACGAGGTCGAGGCCGAGCTGCTCGGCCCGGCGGAGGAGCTGAAGGGCCGGGACGTCCTGGAGATCGGCGCCGGCGCGGCCCAGTGCTCGCGCTGGCTCGCCGCGCAGGGCGCCCGCCCGGTGGCCCTGGACCTCTCCCACCGCCAGCTCCAGCACGCCCTGCGCATCGGCGGCTCCTTCCCGCTGGTGTGCGCCGACGCGGCCGCGCTGCCCTTCGCGGACGCCTCCTTCGACCTGGCCTGCTCGGCGTACGGGGCGCTGCCCTTCGTCGCCGACCCGGTGCTGGTCCTGAGGGAGGTGCGCCGGGTGCTGCGCCCGGGCGGCCGTTTCGTCTTCTCCGTGACCCATCCGCTCCGCTGGGCGTTCCCCGACGAGCCGGGGCCCGAGGGCCTGTCGGTCGCCTCGTCCTACTTCGACCGCACGCCCTACGTCGAGCAGGACGAGGAGGGCCGCGCGGTCTACGTCGAGCACCACCGCACCCTCGGCGACCGGGTCCGCGACATCGTGTCGGCGGGCTTCCGGCTGGTGGACCTCGTCGAGCCGGAGTGGCCGGCCTGGAACAGCTCGGAGTGGGGCGGCTGGTCGCCGCTGCGCGGCGGCCTGATCCCGGGAACGGCGATCTTCGTGTGCGACCGGGACTGACCGCGCGCACATGACGGCGGTCGCGCGCCGGGGTGCGGGACCGGAGGCGGGCCCGGCCCGACCGGGGGCCGTGCGGCACCGGAGGCGGGCCGACCGGAAGCCCGAAGAGCAGCCGCGCGTACGCCCCACGCGCGCGGGGCGCGTTGCGGAGGCATACGACACTGGGGGCGTGATCCGTGACGACGCCCTGGACGCGCTGCCCGTACGGGCCGCCCTGCCTTCCCTGAACGACGCCCTGGACGGGACCGGGACGGCCGTCCTGGCCGCGCCGCCCGGCACCGGCAAGACGACCCTGGTGCCGCTCGCGCTGGCGGGGCTGCTGGGCGAGGGGCCCGCGCGGCGGGTGGTGGTGGCCGAGCCGCGGCGGATCGCGGCGCGTGCGGCGGCGCGGCGGATGGCGTGGCTGCTGGGCGAGAAGACCGGCGGGAGCGTCGGTTACACCGTGCGCGGGGAGCGGGTCGTCGGGCGGCACACGCGCGTGGAGGTCGTCACGACCGGTGTGCTGCTCCAGCGCCTCCAGCGCGACCAGGAGCTGACCGGCGTCGACGTGGTGGTGCTGGACGAGTGCCACGAACGCCATCTGGACGCCGACACGGCGGCAGCCTTCCTGTGGGACGTCCGGGAGGCGCTGCGGCCGGAGCTGCGGCTGGTGGCGGCGTCGGCGACGACGGACACGGAGGGCTGGTCCCGGCTGCTGGGCGGGGCGCCGGTCGTCGAGGCGGACGGTTCCGCGTTCGACGTCGAGGTCGTCTGGGCGCCTCCGGCCCGTCCGGTCCGGCCGCCGCACGGCACATGGGTCGATCCGGCACTGCTGGGACATGTGGCGTCGGTGGTGCGGCGGGCGCTGGCCGAGCGGCCGGGGGACGTGCTGTGCTTCCTGCCGGGCGTCGGGGAGATCGCGCGGGTCGCGGGGCAGCTCCAGGGTCTGGGCGGGGTGGAGGTGCTCCAGGTGCACGGGCGCGCGCCGGCGGCCGTGCAGGACGCGGTGCTGACGCCGGGCCAGGGGCGCCGGGTGGTCCTGGCCACAGCGGTGGCCGAGTCGTCGCTGACCGTGCCGGGCGTGCGGGTGGTCGTCGACGCGGGGCTCGCGCGGGAGCCCCGGGTGGACCACGCACGGGGGCTGAGCGCGCTCGCGACCGTACGGGCCTCGCACGCGGCGGCGCGGCAGCGGGCCGGACGGGCCGGGCGCGAGGCGCCGGGCGTGGTGTACCGGTGCTGGCCGGAGGCGGAGAACGCCCGTCTGCCGCGTTTCCCGTCCCCGGAGATCAAAGTGGCCGACCTCGCCGCGTTCGCTCTGCAGGCGGCCTGCTGGGGCGATCCAGACGCCTCCGGGCTGGCGTTGCTCGATCCGCCGCCGGCGGGTGCGATGGCCGCGGCGCGGGGTCTGCTGACGGCGATCGGCGCGGTGGACCCGGCCGGCCGGGCCACGGAGCGGGGGGTGCGGCTGGCGCGGCTGGGGCTGCACCCCCGGCTGGGGCGGGCGCTGCTGGACGGGGCGTCGCTGGTGGGGGTGGAGCGGGCCGCCGAGGTGGTCGCGCTGCTGAGCGAGGAGGCCCCTCGGGAGTACGGGGACGATCTGGCCGCCGCCGTGCGGGGCGCCCGGCACGGGGGTGACGCGTACGGCTCGCGGTGGCGGGCGGAGGTGCGGCGGCTGCGGTCCGTCGCCGCGGAGTCCGCCCGCCCGCCCGCGCGTGACGCCCCGCCGGTCCGCAAGGGGGGCGGCGAGGACGCCACCGCGGGGCTCGTCGCCGCCCTCGCCTTTCCCGAGCGCCTCGCCAGGGCCGACGGCGGCTCGCACCTGATGGTGTCCGGGACCCGCGCCGAGGTCCGGGAGGGCTCCGCCCTGCGCGGGGCGCCGTGGCTCGCGGTCGCCGTGGCCGACCGTCCGGTGGGCAAGGGGCACGCGCGCGTGCAGCTGGCGGGGGTGGTCGACGAGGAGGTGGCGCGGCTCGCCGCCGGAACGCTGCTCGACGTACGCGACGAGGTCCGCTGGGCCGACGGCGACGTCGTCGCCCGGCGGGTCGAGCGGCTCGGTGCCGTGGAGCTGGGGGTGCGGCCGCTGAGGGACGCCGATCCCGCGCTCGTGCGTCAGGCGGTGCGCGAGGGGGTGCGGCAGGAAGGGCTGACGCTGCTGCGGTGGCCGCCGGAGGCCGAGGTGCTGCGGCAGCGGCTGGCGTTCCTCCGGCTGCACCTGGGGGAGCCGTGGCCCGACGTGTCCGACGCGTCGCTGCACGCGCGCGTGGAGGACTGGCTGGAGCCGGAGCTCGGCCGGGCCCGGCGGCGCGCCGACCTGGCGCGGATCGACGCCGGGGAGGCGCTCACCCGGCTCCTGCCGTGGGCCTCGGGCGAGGCGGCCCGGCTGGCGGAGCTGGCGCCGGAGCGGATCACCGTACCCAGTGGGTCCCGGGTCCGGGTCGACTACGCGAACCCCGAGCAGCCGGTGCTCGCGGTGAAGCTCCAGGAGATGTTCGGGCTCCAGGAGTCGCCGCGGGTGGCCGGGGTGCCGCTGCTGGTGCACCTGCTCTCCCCCGCCGGCCGGCCCGCGGCCGTCACCGCCGACCTCGCCTCCTTCTGGCGGGGCGGCTACAAGGGCGTACGGGCGGAGCTGCGCGGCCGGTATCCGAAGCATCCGTGGCCCGAGGACCCGGCCGGTGCCGAGCCGACCCGGCACACCAACGCGCGGCTCGGACGGTGAGGGCGACGGGACCTGACGCCACATCAGGACGGCGCCCCGCTCGGGTGGAGGGGGCGCCGTCGTCGTGGTGCGTGGTGCGCGATGTGCGGTGCGCGGTGCGCGATGTGCGGTGCGCGCCGGGTGGTGTGCGCCCGGGTGGTGCGGGGTCGTGCTGCGGGAAGGGGCTTACGAGCTGGCCGTCGCCGACTCGGACGCGGTCGCGGAGGTGTCGTCGGAGGAGCCCTCCGACGTATCCTCCGAAGCGCTCTCCGACGGGCTCGGCGTGGTGGACGGCGCGGCTGTGACGGTCAGTTCGACCGTGAGCGTGGCGCCGCCCGTGGTGGTGATGCGCAGCAGGAACGTGCCGGCGGTGTCGTCCGCGTACAGCTTCGGCAGCTGGAGCAGGCCGTCGGCGTCGGTCCGCAGGTCCGTCAGGGTGCGGACGGCGTTGCCGGCGGCGTCCTTGAAGTAGGGGCCCTTGTCGTTCGCGGTCGCGTCGTCGGCCGACGCGACCAGGGTGGCGGTGGCCGCCACCTTGTCCGCGGCGGCGCCCTGGTAGGTGGCCTTGGCCTCGACCTGGTCGGCGAACGTACCGCCCGCGGTGCAGGTCAGCGCGGTGCTGGTGGTGGGGGCGAGGGTGTCGGCGGCACGGTCGGTGACGGTGGCCGTGTACGTGAGGGCGGCCAGCACGCGGCCCGGGACCGTGACGCGGACGGTGAACGTGCCGGTCTCCTCGCCCGCCTGGAGGGCGGGGGCGGTGGCGACGCCCGTGCTGTCGGTGGCGATCGTGGCGACGCTCTCGCCGCCGGCGAAGGTGGCGTCGGTGTCGCCGACGATGGTGAAGCGGATCCTGACCTTGCCGACGGCCTTGCCGGCCTCGGTCTCGGCACGGGCGCTGATCCTCTGGGTGAACGCGTCGCCCGCCATGGCGGTGAGCTTCGCCGTGCCCGCGTCCTCGAGGTGGTCGACCGTTTCGGTCGGCGTCGGGGCCGGAGTGCTGGGGGTCGTCGACGGCGTTTCCGACGGGGTCGTGCTCGGAGTCGACGTCGACGGCGTCGTCGACGGCGTCGACGTGGACGGCGAGGTGGAGGGTGAGGTGGTCGTCCCGCTGTCGTCGTCGCTGCGGCTGGACGGCAGGCTGCCGGTGCCGTCGGGGATCTCGTGGGTGCCCTTGCGGTAGTACTCCAGCCACGACACGACGGTGTTGTAGTACTCCGTCGAGTTGTTGTAGCTGAGGATCGCGCTGCGCAGCCCGGACGAGGTGGACATGTCCCAGCTGTAGCGGCACAGGTAGTGGCCGGCCGCGAGGGCCGCGTCGTAGATGTTGTTGGGGTCCTTCTTGCCGTCGCCGTTGCCGTCGCGGCCCGCCCACTCCCAGGTGGAGGGGATGAACTGCATGGGGCCCACGGCACGGTCGTAGGTGCTGTCGCCGTCGTAGGCGCCGTTGTCGGTGTCGCTGATGTTGGCGAAGCCGTTGCCGTTGAGGACCGGGCCGAGGATCGGCGTGAGGGTGGTGCCGTCGGCGTTGACGTTGCCGCCGCCGGCCTGACCCGACTCGACCTTGCCGATGGCGGCGAGGAGTTCCCACGGCAGGTTGCAGCCGGGCTGGGACTCGGCGAGCGCCGCCGCGGCCTTCTTGTAGGCGTCCAGCACGGTCGCGGGGATGCCGGCCTCGGTGTCGCCGGTGGCGGCCGGGGTGGTGCCGGTGCTCTGACTCGGCGAGGGGGTGGGGCTGTTCAGCGGCGGCAGGTCCGTGTAGTAGGGCGAGTTGCCGGTGGCGCTGTCGTCGGCGCCCGTTCCGGAGGCGGCGTCGGCTGCGGCCTGTCCGCCGGCCTGGCCGCCGGCCGTGACATCGGGTGCCTGGGACGCGGCCAGTGCCGCGACGACCACCGCGGCCACGGTGGTGTTGACCGCTCCCTTGCGCAGCCTCCTGCCGAAATGCGCCGACATGAAGTGAACCCCTCCCGTGGACACCCGTGCGCCCGTCTCCGTCCGATGCGCTCGCCCCTGTGGGGACGTACCGCCTCACTCGCCCTGCGGGGACCGTCGTCCCGCCCCGAGGGGTGCGCTCCCGGGCGGTTTGCGCCGTTCTGTTCGGTTGTTCGACCGGGCCTTTCGACTCGGCGGCCCAGGCGACCCTACGACAACTTCGGTGGCACCGGCACCCGTTCGCACACGGTGTTCACCACTCAGTCATCTCCGTTCCGGTGTCAGTGGCGTCGCGCATACTGGTGCGCGTCGCCGGACTTCCGGCCGCCCGGTCCGGCCGATGTCCGCCGATGTCCGCCAACGTCCGCCACGGGGAGCCCTGTTGCCGTTCACCCTCAGTCATGCGGCGGCCGTGCTGCCCGCCCTGCGCACCGACGGCACCGGCCGCGGCCGGCTGGTACCGGCCGTCCTGGTGGCGGGATCCTTCGCGCCCGACATGACCTACTACGCGGCGAGCGTGGCACCGGAGGCCATGGAGTTCGGTGATGTCACGCACTCCTTCGCCGGGGTGTTCACCGTCGACGTGCTCGTCGCCTGGGCGCTGGTGGGGCTGTGGCTGCTGGTGCGTGAACCGCTCGTGGCCCTCCTGCCACGGGCCCGTCAGGCCCGTACGGCCACCCTGACGCGCTGCGGGGCGCCCCGCGCGCGCGTCCGTCCGTCCGCCCTCCTGCGGTGGTACGTGTCCGCGGTGCTCGGCGCGCTGACCCATGTGGTGTGGGACGCCTTCACGCACCTCGACCGGTGGGGGATGCGCCTGTTCCCGGTGCTCGGCGAGACGGTCGCGGGCTCACCGCTGTACTGGTACCTGCAGTACGGCGGTTCTGCCGTGGCCGCGGTCGTGATCGTGTCCTTCGTGGCGTACGCGGTGCGCCGGACGCCTGTCGCCGAGCCGGTCGGCATACCCGTGCTGTCGGCGCGGGACCGGTGGTGGGCGGCGGCGGTGATCGGCGGCTGCGCGCTGGTCGCGGCGGTGCGGCGGGCGACGCGGTGGTGGGAGTACTGGGGTTCCCGGGCGAAGCCGTACGAGCTGATCCCGACGGTGTGCTTCGGGGCGGGCGCCGGCCTGGTGCTGGGGCTGCTGCTGTACGCCGTGGGCGTCCGCGCGGCCCGTCCCGTCGCCCTTGAGTCCGCAGGGCGCCCGGACGAGGTCAGCGTGGGCTGAACGGCTCGCCGACCGGCCGTACGGGCACCACGAACACGGTGATACGACGTGCCGCCCGAGGTCTCCGAAGGGGGCCTCCGAAGGGCCTTCGGAGGCCCCCGCAGGGCCCGTCAAGGCCCTCCGGAAGGCCCATACGGCCGCAGGCTAGTGCGCCGCCGACTCCCAGTCCGCGCCCGAGCCCACGGACACGTCCAGCCGGGCCCTGAGGTGGACGGCGTCGGACATCTCGCGGCGGACGAGTTCCTCCGCGGCCGCGCGCTCGCCGGGGGCGATCTCCAGGACGACCTCGTCGTGGACCTGGAGGAGCATGCGGGACGTGAGGCCGCTCTCCCTCAGCGCGCGGTCCACCTTGAGCATGGCGATCTTGACGATGTCGGCCGCGGTGCCCTGGATGGGCGCGTTGAGGGCCATCCGCTCGGCCGCCTCACGGCGCTGGCGGTTGTCGCTGTTGAGGTCGGGGAGGTAGCGGCGGCGCCCGAAGAGCGTGGCCGTGTAGCCCGTCGCCCGGGCTTCGTCGACCGCCCGGCGCAGATAGTCCCGGACCCCGCCGAAGCGCTCGAAGTAGGCGTCCATCAGGGCGCGGGCCTCCCCCGCCTCGATGTTCAGCTGCTGGGACAGGCCGAACGCCGACAGACCGTACGCCAGGCCGTACGACATGGCCTTGATCTTGCGGCGCATCTCGGCGTCCACGGCGGCGGGCTCGACGCCGAACACCTGGGAGGCGGCCGTGGTGTGCAGGTCCTCGCCGGAGGTGAACGCCTGGATCAGGCCCTCGTCCTCGGAGAGGTGCGCCATCACCCGCAGTTCGATCTGGCTGTAGTCGGCCGTCATCAGCGACTCGAAGCCCTCGCCGACGACGAAGCCGCGGCGGATGGCCCGGCCCTCGTCCGTGCGGACGGGGATGTTCTGCAGGTTCGGGTCGGTCGACGACAGGCGGCCGGTCGCGGCGACCGTCTGGTTGAAGGTGGTGTGGATGCGTCCGTCCGGGGCGATCGACTTGATCAGCCCCTCGACGGTGACGCGCAGCTTCGCCTGTTCGCGGTGGCGGAGCATGATGACCGGCAGTTCGTTGTCCGTCTGGGTCGCGAGCCAGGCCAGGGCGTCGGCGTCGGTCGTGTAGCCCGTCTTGGTCTTCTTCGTCCTGGGCAGGCCCAGTTCACCGAAGAGGACCTCCTGGAGCTGCTTGGGCGAGCCCAGGTTGAACTCGTGCCCGGCCGCGGCGTGCGCCTCCTTCACCGCCTGCTGGACGGCGCCCGCGAACATCTGCTCCATGGCCTCCAGGTGGGAGCGGTCGGCCGCGATGCCGTGCCGCTCCATCCGGGCCAGCAGGGCGGAGGTGGGCAGCTCCATGTCTCCCAGCAGCTCGGCGGCGCCGACCTCCTCCAGGCGGCCCCGGAACGCCTCGCCGAGGTCGAGGATCGCGCGGGCCTGCACCATGAGGGCCTCGGCCTCGGCGCCGTCGTCCGCGCCGAAGGCGAGCTGGCCGTCGGCCGCCGCGGGCGGGGCCAGCTCGCGGCCCAGGTACTCCAGCGACAGCGCGTCGAGGTCGAAGGAACGGCGGCCCGGCTTGACCAGGTAGGCGGCGAGGGCGGTGTCCATGAAGACGCCGCCGACACTCCAGCCGTGTTCGGCGAGGACACGCATGGCGCCCTTGGCGTTGTGCAGGACCTTGGGGCGGTCCTCGGCGGCCAGCCAGGCCTTCCACGCGTTCTCGTCGGCCTCGTCCAGCTCGGACGGGTCGAACCAGGCGGCCGCTCCCCCGCCCGCGGCGAGCGCGACCTCGGCGACCGAGCCGGCGCCCAGCGCCCACGTGTCGACGGTGGCGACACCGAGGGTCTGCGTGCCGTGCTCGGCGAGCCAGCCGGCCAGCTCGCCCGTGCCCAGCACCGAGCCGTCCACCGCCACACCACCGGCCACCACCGGGGTCGACTCGGCCTCCTCGCCCCCCGGGTCGACGGCCAGGAGCCGCTCGCGCAGCGACGGGTTCCTGATCTCCAGGGTGTCCAGGACCATCGCGACGGCCGTGCGGTCGTAGGGCAGGCGCTCGAGGTCGGGGACGGTCTTCGGCAGCTCGACGGTGCGGACCATCTCCGTCAGGCGGCGGTTGAGCTTGACGGCTTCCAGGTGGTCGCGGAGGTTCTGCCCGGCCTTGCCCTTGACCTCCTCGACCCGCTCGACCAGCTCCGCGAACGAACCGAACTGGTTGATCCACTTCGCGGCCGTCTTCTCACCGACGCCGGGGATGCCCGGGAGGTTGTCGGACGGGTCGCCCCGCAGAGCCGCGAAGTCGGGGTACTGGGCGGGCGTCAGGCCGTACTTCTCGAACACCTTCTCCGGGGTGAAGCGGGTCAGCTCCGAGACGCCCTTCGTCGGGTACAGCACGGTGGTGTGCTCGCTGACCAGCTGGAAGGAGTCCCGGTCACCGGTGACGATCAGCACCTCGAAGCCCTCGGCCTCGGCCTGGGTGGCGAGCGTGGCGATCACGTCGTCCGCCTCGAAGCCGTCGACCGCGAACCGCGAGACGTGCATCGCGTCGAGCAGCTCGCCGATCAGCTCGACCTGCCCCTTGAACTCGTCCGGGGTCTTCGAACGGTTCGCCTTGTACTCCGTGAACTCCTCGGACCGCCAGGTCTTGCGGGAGACGTCGAAGGCGACCGCGAAATGCGTGGGCGCCTCGTCACGCAGCGTGTTGGCCAGCATCGACGCGAAGCCGTAGATCGCGTTCGTCGGCTGGCCCGTCGCGGTGGTGAAGTTCTCCGCGGGCAGCGCGAAGAACGCGCGGTAGGCCAGCGAGTGCCCGTCCATGAGCATCAGGCGGGGCCGCTCGCCGGAGGTCGTCTCGGTCTTCTTTGCTGCTGTTTCTGCCACGCCCCCGATCCTGCCACGCTCCACTGACACTCCCACCCACCCGCACACCGACCCCCCGCCCACCGAAACCACACACCGACCCCCGCCCACCGAAACCACACCCACCCCCGCACACCGACCCCGCACACCGGCAACCCCAGAGGCCCCGCCGGCCCCACCGACCCCGCCGGCCCCGCCGGCCCCGCCGGCCCCGCGCAACCAATGCTCCCGCCCCCCGCAGTCCCTCCCGCCCCCGCTGTCGGCGCCGCGTGCGAGGATCGGACGCAGAGGTCCCGCGGACACAGGTCACGGACACGAGGCCACGGACATCCCGTCCCCCACCCCACCTCCACAGACCCCACCTCACGGACCCCACGTCACGGACACCCCAGCATTCCCGCCCCGAGCGAAGGAGAGCCCCGCGATGGCAACGAAGCCGCCCAAGGCCGATCCGGTCCAGGACGCGCCGCAGGTCGCCGAGCCGAAGCACGCGGCGGCGGGCCTCCCGGCCATCGGGCACTCCCTGCGGATCGCCCAGCAGCAGATGGGCGTGAAGCGCACCGCGCTGACCCTGCTGCGCGTGAACCAGAAGGACGGCTTCGACTGCCCCGGCTGCGCCTGGCCGGAACCGGACCACCGGCACGCGGCGGAGTTCTGCGAGAACGGCGCGAAGGCGGTGGCGGAGGAGGCGACGCTGCGCCGGGTCACCCCGGAGTTCTTCGCCGCGCACCCGGTCGCCGACCTCGCCACCCGCAGCGGCTACTGGCTGGGCCAGCAGGGCCGCCTGACGCACCCCATGTACCTCCCCGAGGGGGCGGAGCACTACGAGCCGGTCTCCTGGGACCGCGCCTTCGACATCATCGCCGAGGAGACGGCCGCCCTGGCCTCCCCCGACGAAGCCGTCTTCTACACCTCGGGCCGCACCGGCAACGAGGCGGCGTTCCTCTACCAGCTCTTCGCGCGCGAGCTCGGCACCAACAACCTGCCGGACTGCTCCAACATGTGCCACGAGTCGTCCGGCTCGGCCCTGGTGGAGACGATCGGCATCGGCAAGGGCAGCGTCCTGCTGGAGGACCTGTACAAGGCGGACCTGATCATCGTCGCCGGCCAGAACCCCGGCACGAACCATCCGCGCATGCTGTCCGCCCTGGAGAAGGCGAAGGCGAACGGCGCGAAGGTCATCAGCGTGAACCCGCTGCCCGAGGCGGGCCTGGAGCGCTTCAAGAACCCGCAGACCCCCAAGGGCCTCACCGCGGGCGCCGCGCTCACCGACTTGTTCCTGCAGATCCGCATCGGCGGCGACCAGGCCCTCTTCCGCCTCCTCAACAAACTGGTCCTGGAGGCGGACGGCGCGGTCGACCGGGCGTTCGTCGAGGAACACACGCACGGCTTCGAGGAGTTCGCCGAGGCCGCCCGCGCCGCCGACTGGGACGAGACGCTCACCGCGACGGGCCTCACGCGCGCGCAGATCGAGGAGGCCCTGCGCATGGTGCTCGCCTCGCAGCGCACCATCGTCTGCTGGGCGATGGGCCTGACCCAGCACAAGCACTCCGTGCCGACCATCCGCGAGGTGGTCAACTTCCTGCTGCTGCGCGGCAACATCGGCCGGCCGGGCGCGGGCGTCTGCCCGGTGCGCGGCCACTCGAACGTGCAGGGCGACCGCACGATGGGCATCTTCGAGCGCCCCGCGCCGGCCTTCCTGGACGCCCTGGAGCGGGAGTTCGGCTTCGCGCCGCCGCGTGAGCACGGCTTCGACGTCGTCCGGGCGATCCGCGCGCTGCGCGACGGCGAGGCGAAGGTGTTCTTCGCGATGGGCGGCAACTTCGTCTCCGCCTCTCCCGACACCGACGTCACCGAGGCGGCCATGCGGCGTGCCCGGCTGACGGTGCACGTGTCGACGAAGCTCAACCGCTCGCACGTCGTGACCGGCGCGCGTGCGCTGATCCTGCCGACGCTGGGCCGCACCGAGCGCGACCTCCAGGGCGGCGGCGAGCAGTTCGTCACCGTCGAGGACTCCATGGGCATGGTGCACGCCTCCCGCGGCCGTCTGGAGCCGGCGAGCCCGCACCTGCTGTCCGAACCGGCGATCGTGTGCCGTCTGGCCCGGCGCGTGCTCGGCGCGGACAGCAAGGTCCCGTGGGAGGAGTTCGAGAAGGACTACGCCACGATCCGGGACCGCATCGCGCGCGTGATCCCCGGCTTCGAGGACTTCAACGCGCGCGTGGCCCGCCCCGGCGGCTTCGCGCTGCCGCACGCCCCGCGCGACGAACGCCGCTTCCCGACGGCCACCGGCAAGGCCAACTTCACCGCGGCGCCGGTGGAGTACCCGGCGCTCCCCGAGGGCCGCCTGCTGCTGCAGACGCTGCGCTCGCACGACCAGTACAACACCACGATCTACGGCCTCGACGACCGCTACCGGGGCATCAAGAACGGCCGCCGGGTGGTCCTCGTCAACCCCGAGGACGCGCGGGAGCTGAAGCTCGCGGACGGCTCGTACGTCGACCTGGTCGGTGAGTGGAAGGACGGCGTGGAGCGGCGGGCGCCCGGCTTCCGGGTGGTGTTCTACCCGACGGCCCGGGGCTGCGCGGCCGCCTACTATCCGGAGACCAACGTCCTGGTGCCGCTGGACGCGACGGCGGACACCAGCAACACCCCGGCCAGCAAGTCCGTCGTCGTGCGTCTGGAACAATCGGCGACCGACTGAGCGTTTGCTCAGCCAGTGCGGCGGCGGCGCCCGCCCCGCCGTACCGGTCACGACGAACGGAGCAGGGCCCATGGGCGAGCAGCAGCACGTGAAGTTCCCGCAAGAGGTCATCGACGAGTACGCGGCGCTCGGCGTCGACCTTCCGGCCCTCTTCTCCGCCGGCCACCTGGGCACCCGCATGGGCGTGCAGATCGCCGAGGCCTCCGCGGACCGGGTCGTGGGCACGATGCCGGTGGAGGGCAACACCCAGCCCTACGGACTGCTGCACGGCGGTGCCTCCGCCGTCCTCGCCGAGACGCTCGGCTCGGTCGGGTCGATGCTGCACGGCGGCAGCTCCAAGATCGCCGTCGGCGTCGACCTGAACTGCACCCACCACCGCGGGGTCCGCTCCGGCCTGGTCACGGGCGTCGCCACCCCCGTCCACCGGGGCCGCTCCACGGCGACGTACGAGATCGTGATCAGCGACGAGGCGGGGCGCCGGGTGTGCACGGCGCGGTTGACGTGCCTGCTGCGCGACGTGAACCCGGGCGACGGAGCACCCGCGGGCGCCGCGGGCTGACGCACCGCCGGCCCGCACCGCCACAACCACCACAGCACCACAGCACCACAGCACCACAGCACCACAGCACCACAGCACCACAGCACCACAGCACCACAGCACCACAGCACCACAGCACCACAGCACCACAGCCGCAGCCACTACAGCACCACAGTGGACGTCGCCCACCGGGAGCGGGCGCGCCCGCGTCGGGGCATGCCGAGCGGACGAACTCCGGGAAGCGGAAGGGCACTCGGGCCGCGGGACGCCCCTCCCCCTCCCGCCGCCCCGCCCGGCCGCACCCCCGGAGAAACCGCGCCCGCACGCCGCCGCACACCCGCCGTCGCGCACGTCACCGACGGCGAACCGTACCGGCATGTCCGGGAAAGCGGAATGTGCCGAAAAAGGCCCGACTCGCTTTCCTGGGCGTAACTCTACGTAATACCGACGCAATACAAGACGACGGCCGGAAACCGCGCGAAGGGTGTGCCCACGCCCCTTCCGACGCCACTCGAGTCGCCTGCGGCAACAACGTCACGTCATTACCAAATGGCCGGACACTGCTGAAATCTCAAGCGGGCCATCTGCGGGTTCTCACCATGCGGACAGGGCGAACCAGTCGGAATTCCACGCATCCACCCACCGAGTACCGCTCTGCATTACGTCGTGTCATAACAAGAGAGTCACAGCCTGAGCCAGACCCTCCTCCACCTTCCCCGCACACGCCTAGAGTCACCGCCAGTCACCGCGCCATCGGATTCGAAGTCATTCGGCCCAGCGCTCGACTCGGCGCGTTCCAGGGGGGACCGCCGTGCCAGGGAAAGGACCTGATTCGTGCGTCAACGTTCGATCATCGCCATCACCGCCGCGCTCGCGGCGGGATCGCTGACACTCACAGCCTGTGGGTCGCGTGACGACAGCAACAGCAGCAACGGCGACAAGACCACTGTGGTGATCGGCGTCGACGCCCCGCTCACCGGCGACCTGTCGGCCCTCGGCCTCGGCATCCAGAACTCCGCCGACCTGGCCGTCAAGACAGCCAACAAGGAAGAGTACGTCGACGGCATCGAGTTCAAGCTCGAACCCCTCGACGACCAGGCCCAGCCCTCCGTCGGGCAGCAGAACGCCCAGAAGTTCATCAGCGACAAGGACGTCCTCGGCGTCGTCGGCCCCCTGAACTCCAGCGTCTCCCAGCAGATGCAGAAGCCGTTCAGCGACGCCGGCCTCACCCAGGTCTCCCCCGCCAACACCGGCACCGAACTCACCCAGGGCGACGGCTGGAAGACCGGCGACTCCGTCCGCCAGTTCGACACCTTCTTCCGCACCGCCACCACCGACGAGATCCAGGGCGCCTTCGCCGCCGAGTACCTCTACTCCAAGGCCGGCATCAAGAAGGTCTACCTCATCGACGACCAGAAGACCTACGGCGCCGGACTCGCCGCCTCCTTCAAGACCAACTTCACCAAACTCGGCGGCCAGATCGTCGGCACCGACCACATCAACCCCGACGACCGCGACTTCAACGCCGTCGTCGCCAAGATCAAGAAGACCGGCGCCCAAGCCCTCTACTACGGCGGCGAATACCCCGCCGCCGCCCCCCTGAGCCAGCAGCTCAAGGACAGCGGCCAGAGCATCCCCCTCATGGGCGGCGACGGCATCTACTCCGGCGAATTCCCCAAGCTCAACAAGAAGGCCGAAGGCGACCTCGCCACCTCCGTCGGCAAGCCCGTCGAACAGCTCCCCTCGGCCAAGGAATTCATCGCCGACTACAAGAACGCCGGCTACAAGGACGCCTACGAGGCCTACGGCGGCCTCACCTACGACGCCACCTGGGCCATCATCGAAGCCGTCAAGCTCGCCGTCGAGGGCAACGACGGCGAACTCCCCTCCGACGGCCGCAAGGCGGTCCTCGACGCCATGTCCAAGGTCAAGTTCGAAGGCGTCACCGGCACCATCTCCTTCGACGAGTTCGGCGACACCACCAACACCCTCATGACCGCCTACAAGGTCAAGAGCAACGCCTGGACCCCCGAGTACAGCGCCTCCCCCACGGTCGGCTGAGCGAGGCCGGACACCAAGCACTCACCGACCCACACATTGATCCAGGCCGCGCGGGAGCGCCCACCACGCCGGCCCCCGCGCCCCGTAACCGAAACACACCACCGAGGCCCCTCGGTGGACGT
>NZ_JBHWKO010000008.1:72402-210926 GCF_042731035.1 Streptomyces sp. NPDC059895 | reverse complement strand
TCACGGGCGCGGCCCGCCGCCCGGCCACACCGCCCCGGGCCCCCCCCCCGGCCCCCGGTGCGGGGGCCCCCGGACCGGGGGGCCCGGGCCGCGGGGCCCCACGGGGCAGCCGCCGCCGGGGGGGCGCGGGCCCCCCCCCCGCGCCCCCGCGGCGCCGTATCCGAACCACTCCACGGAGGCCCTGCGGTGCACGAACTGCCGCAACAGCTGGCCAATGGACTCATCCTCGGCGCGATGTACGGTCTCATCGCGATCGGCTACACGATGGTCTACGGCATCGTTCAGCTCATCAACTTCGCCCACGGCGAGATCTTCATGGTCGGGGGCTTCGGGGCCCTCACCGTCTGGCTCGTCCTCCCCGACGGCTTCGCCCTCGGCGCCGCGGTACCCCTCATGATCCTCGGCGGCGTCCTCGTCTCCGTCGCCGTCGCCACCGCCGCCGAACGCTTCGCCTACCGGCCCCTGCGCACCGCACCCCGCCTGGCCCCCCTCATCACCGCCATCGGCCTGTCCATCGTCCTCCAGCAGGTCGTCTGGATGTGGTACCCCGACGCCAAGAAGGACCACCCCTTCCCCCAGTTCGACGGCGGCCCCATCGACGTCCTCGGCGCCAACATCCAGCGCGGCGACCTCTTCGTCCTCATCGCCGCCCCCCTCTGCATGACCGCCCTCGGCTTCTTCGTCACCAAGACCCGCTCCGGACGCGGCATGCAGGCCACCGCCCAGGACCCCGACACCGCCAAACTCATGGGCATCAACACCGACCGCGTCATCGTCATGGCCTTCGCCATCGGCGCCGCCTTCGCCGCCATCGCCGCCGTCGCCTACGGCCTCAAGAACGGCCAGGTCGGCTTCCGCATGGGCTTCCTCATGGGCCTGAAAGCCTTCACCGCGGCCGTCCTCGGCGGCATCGGCAACATCTACGGCGCCATGCTCGGCGGCATCGTCCTCGGCGTCGCCGAATCCCTCGCCACCGGCTACATCGGCGACATCCCCGGCATGGACCTCTTCGGCGGCGGCGCCTGGAAGGACGTATGGGCCTTCAGCCTGCTCATCCTCGTCCTCCTCCTCCGGCCCCAAGGCCTCCTCGGCGAACGCGTCGCGGATCGGGCGTGATACCCATGACAACCAACATCCCCACCCAGAAGACCACCGGCACCACCACCCCGCCCACCACCGAGGCGACCCCCCTCATCCCCCTCCCGCCGACCACGGCCCGCGCCATCACCCTGGCCGGCTCCGCCCTCGCCCTCGCCGGCACCTTCCTCGCCTGGACCTGGACCGAGGAGTTCCCCGGCAACCTCACCGTCACCGGCTACCCCGGCGGCCTCCAAGTCCTCACCCTCACCGGCGCCCTCCTCACCCTCCTGTTCACCCTCGCCGGATGGGGGCCCACCGGCGTCAAGGGCCTGCGCTGGCTCACCCCCGGCGGCACCAACAGCCCCGTCCGCCTGCTCGCCCTCGGCGTCCTCGGCACCACCGGCTACACCATCGGCGCCATCAGCAACGAACTCGGCGGACTGGTCAACCTCGAACCCGGCGCCTGGGTCTCCGGCACCGGCGCCCTCATCGCCGTCGCAGGCTCCCTCGGCCTGCCCGCCGACCAGCCCCACGACGCCACCGACACCGCCCCCACCCTGTGGGCCCGCCTGCGCCACTCCCTCACCGCCCCCGAACCCCGCCGCGCCGAGCCGCTCCCCGCCTGGACCGAGATCCTCGTCATCGCCGCCGGCTTCGGCACCGGCCTCTACGTCTTCGCCTACGGCATCGGCACCGAGTACTCCGAACTGTTCATCGGCTTCCTCATCACCACCGCCTTCGCCTTCACCGCCCTCACCCGCGCCGGCCTGCTCAAGCGACTCTCCGCCCTCACCACCAAACACCGCAACGTCACCCTCACGGCAGCCTTCGTCGCCGCGATCTGCTTCCCCTTCACCCAGACCAACGACCAGTTCGCCCTCATCGGCGCCAACATCCTCATCTTCGCGACCGTCGCCCTCGGCCTCAACGTCGTCGTCGGCCTCGCCGGCCTCCTCGACCTCGGCTACGTCGCCTTCCTCGGCGTCGGCGCCTACGCCGCCGCCCTCGTCTCCGGCTCCCCGCAGTCGACCATCGGCGTCCACTTCCCCTTCTGGGCCGCCGTCCTCACCGGCGCCCTCGCCTCGCTGGTCTTCGGCGTGGTGATCGGCGCCCCCACCCTGCGACTGCGCGGCGACTACCTCGCCATCGTGACGCTCGGCTTCGGTGAGATCTTCCGCATCACCATGAACAACCTGAACGGCAACAGCGGACCCGACGTCACCAACGGTTCCAACGGCATCCCCAATATCCCCGACCTGGAGATCCTCGGATTCGACCTCGGGCTGCCCCACGACGTCCTCGGCCACGAACTGACCCGCTCCGGCAACTACTACCTGCTGATGCTGGTGTGCACCGCCGTCGTCGTCCTGGTCTTCCGCCGCTCCGCCGAATCCCGCATCGGCCGCGCCTGGGTCGCCATCCGCGAGGACGAGACCGCAGCCACCGCCATGGGCATCAACAGCTTCCGCCTCAAACTCCTCGCCTTCGCCCTCGGCGCCTCCCTCGCCGGCCTCGCCGGCACCGTCCAGGCACACGTGTCGTACAGCGTCACCCCCGAGCAGTACCAGTTCGCCGGCTCCGTGCCGCCCAACTCGGCCTTCCTGCTCGCCGCCGTCATCCTCGGCGGCATGGGCACCATCAGCGGACCGCTGATCGGCGCCGCGCTGCTCTACCTGATCCCGGCCAAGCTCCAGTTCATGGCGGAGTACCAGCTGCTCCTCTTCGGCATCGCGCTGATGCTCCTGATGCGCTTCCGCCCCGAGGGCCTGGTCGCCGACCGCAGGAAGCAGCTCGAATTCCACGAGACCGGACAGCTCGACGTACCGCAGGACAAGTCGCTGCCCGAGAGCGCGACCGGCGTCACCAAGGCAGGGGCGTGACCGCCATGACCACCACCACGACCGCACCCACCAGCACCACGGTCCTCGACGCCGGCGGCGTCACGATGCGCTTCGGCGGCCTCACCGCCGTCCGCGGCGTCGACCTCACCGTGAACACCGGGGAGATCGTCGGACTCATCGGCCCCAACGGCGCCGGCAAGACGACCTTCTTCAACTGCCTCACCGGCCTGTACGTACCGACCGAAGGCACGGTCTCCTACAAGGGCACCGTCCTGCCGCCCAAACCCCACCTGGTCACCCAGGCCGGCATCGCCCGTACCTTCCAGAACATCCGGCTCTTCGCCAACATGACCGTTCTGGAGAACGTCCTGGTCGGACGGCACACCCGGACCAGAGAAGGCCTGTGGTCCGCGCTGCTGCGGCTGCCCGGCTTCAAGAAGGCCGAGCAGGAGTCCCGCGAACGCGCCCTGGAACTCCTGGAGTTCACCGGCCTGGCCGCCAAGGCCGACCACCTCGCCCGCAACCTCCCCTACGGCGAGCAGCGCAAGCTCGAGATCGCCCGGGCGCTGGCCAGCGAACCCGGACTGCTCCTCCTCGACGAGCCGACCGCCGGCATGAACCCGCAGGAGACCCGGGCCGCCGAGGAACTGATCTTCGCGATCCGCGACAAGGGCATCGCCGTCCTCGTCATCGAGCACGACATCCGCTTCATCATGAACCTCTGCGACCGCGTCGCCGTGCTGGTCCAGGGCGAGAAGATCGTCGAGGGCCCCGCCGAGGTCGTCCAGGCCGACGAACGCGTCATCGCCGCCTACCTCGGCACCCCCTTCGAGGGCGCGCCGGGCACGGAGGAGGCCGCCGAGGTCGAGGCGGCCGAGGCGCACAGCACCACAGAAGGGGACGACAAGTGACCGCACTGCTGGAGGTCGAGGACCTCAGGGTCGCGTACGGCAAGATCGAGGCCGTCAAGGGCATCTCGTTCACGGTGGACGCGGGCGAGGTCGTCACCCTCATCGGCACCAACGGCGCCGGCAAGACCACGACACTGCGGACCCTGTCCGGACTGCTCCAGCCGCTCTCCGGCGAGATCAGGTTCGAGGGCAGGTCACTGAGGAAGGTCCCCGCGCACAAAGTCGTCGCACTGGGCCTCGCCCACTCCCCCGAGGGGCGGCACATCTTCCCCCGGATGACCATCGAGGACAACCTCCGCCTCGGCGCGTACCTACGCACCGACAAGGACGGCATCGAGAAGGACATCCAGCGCGCCTACGACCTCTTCCCCATCCTCGGCGAGCGCCGGAAGCAGGCCGCGGGCACCCTCTCCGGCGGCGAGCAGCAGATGCTCGCCATGGGGCGGGCGCTGATGTCCCGGCCGAAGCTGCTGATGCTGGACGAGCCCTCCATGGGCCTCTCCCCGATCATGATGCAGAAGATCATGGCGACCATCCAGGAACTGAAGTCCCAGGGCACCACCATCCTGCTCATCGAGCAGAACGCCCAGGCCGCCCTCTCCCTCGCCGACCACGGCCACGTCATGGAAGTCGGCAAGATCGTCCTCTCCGGCAGCGGACAGGACCTCCTCCACGACGAATCCGTCCGCAAGGCCTACCTCGGGGAGGACTGAACCGCCACCGTCCCGCACGCACCGACACGACGAGGCCCGCACCCCCTACCCGGGGGCGCGGGCCTCGCCACAGCTCAGCGGAACCGGCCGATCAGCCCTTGGACGCCTTCTTCTCCTCCGCGTCCTGGATGACCGCCTCCGCCACCTGCTGCATCGACATCCGCCGATCCATCGACGTCTTCTGGATCCACCGGAACGCGGCCGGCTCCGACAGCCCGTACGCCGTCTGGAGGATCGACTTCGCCCGATCCACCAGCTTCCGCGTCTCCAGCCGCTGGGTGAGGTCCGCGACCTCCTTCTCCAGCTCCTTCAGCTCCGTGAACCGCGAGACAGCCATCTCGATCGCCGGAACCACGTCACTCTTGCTGAACGGCTTCACCAGATACGCCATCGCACCCGCGTCCCGCGCCCGCTCCACCAGGTCACGCTGCGAGAACGCGGTCAGCATGAGGACCGGAGCGATCCGCTCCTCCGCGATCTTCTCCGCCGCGGAGATACCGTCCATCTTCGGCATCTTCACGTCCAGGATCACCAGGTCCGGCTGGTGCTCGCGGGCGAGCTCGACCGCCTGCTCGCCGTCACCGGCCTCACCGACGACGCTGTAGCCCTCCTCCTCCAGCATCTCTTTGAGGTCCAGCCGGATCAGGGCCTCGTCCTCGGCGATGACGACACGGGTCGTCAGCGGAGGCACGTGCGACTTGTCGTCGTCGGGCGCGTCTACGGGCTGGGGCGACTCGGGGGCGGTCACGGGGGCTCCTTGCTGCGGGCCGGGGCAGTGCTGCTGCTTATGCAGCCTACCTAGAGGCAGGGAGCTGCGGTGACCCGGTATGCTTCCGTGCAGCCAGTCTTGCCGGGTTGGTGGAATCGGCATACACACGGTCCTCAAAAGACCGCGCCTCACGGCTTGCGGGTTCGAATCCCGCACCCGGCACCGCTAAGCTTGTTCTTTAACTTTCAACCGTTGTAGGGCGACACGTGTCTTCTCGCGGCGGACGGTTTTGCCCACGTCGTAGCGGGGTGTCCGGTGTCTGTTCGGGCTGCCGGGCGGCCGTCCCGGGCCGGGCGGCCGGTGGGGTTTCGGTGCCCTGGCGGGGCAGGGCATGTGCTGGCGGAGGTTGCGAAACGTCCGCCGGACTCCCGCGGGTGTGAGCCGGTGCGGTGCCGCTGGCTTCTCCCAGGGATGCCGCAAGTCGCGGGCGACCGGACGAGCAAGCCGGAGCTGGGTGCAGGCAGCGATGATCAGCCACGTCCACCGGTCCGCCGCCTCCGGTTCCCGAAGCCGAGGCCGGGTCCAGCCCAGCGCCTGTCTGAACAGCCGAAACGTGTGCTCCAGATCGAAGCGTCGCAGGAACGCCTGCCAGGCCCGGTCGACGTCCGCGTCGTCGGCGCCGGTCTTCGAGGACCACAACCACACCGCCGGGGCCGCCCGGTCCTTCGACAGGTGCTCGACCTCCAGCCGAATCAACGTCCCCTCTATCCCAGGGAGTTCGCCCTCATGGTCCAGCCAGGCAGCCCGGTGGGTCAGCCGGGGTGGACCCGGTCCCACGCCTGCGTGACGGCCTTGCCGTGGTTCGCGGTGGCGGTGTGGGTGGTGACGGCGGGCTCGGGCCAGGTCTCGGGCTTGGCGAAGCGGAACTCCGGCCCGTGCTTCGGCGGCCGGCCGCCTTTCGGGTCGTAGACGCGCGGCGGCTTCGACAACCGCATCACACGGTCGCCGCGGACGCGGCCGACCAGCTCGACAGGCAGGTCCTGCAGGACCCAGACCAAGCGGGTGACGTCGTAGCCGGCGTCGGTTGGTCGGAGCACATGATCAGACGAAGGCCGCCCCAGCGTCCGGCGAATGCCCGGCTGGGCTACCCAGTTCGATACGCCGTTCGAAGTCAGCCAGGCAGCGCCACGGTGAGATCCACCTCGACGAGCTGTCCGGGAAAGCCCAGCTGGGCAACGCCCAGGAGCGTGCTGGCGGTGGTGAACGCCGGCCCCAGGGCAGACTCGGTGAGCCGACGCCATGCGGCTCCGAGAATGTCCCTCTCGTCGCTCCGCACGTAGATCACTGACCGCACCACGTGTTGCGGCTGGGCACTCGCCGCTGCCAGGGCAGTCAGCGCGTTCGCGACCACCTGGTCGACCTGCGTCTCAAGGGAACCGGCGCCAACGAGGTCACCGTTCCGATCAAGCGGGCACTGTCCCGCCAGGTAGGCCGTACGCCCTGCTTCTACCACCGTGATGTGGTGGTAGCCGGGCGTCTCATGCAGTTGCTCGGGGTTGATGCGGGTGATCTTCTCAGTCATGTCCGCGAGTCTGCCTAGCGTGGTGCCGGCACGCACCGCATTTTCCCCACCGGCAAGCACTCCGCAGCAACTTGAGGTTGAAGAACAAGCTAAGCGGATGTTCCCGTTCTCGTGAACATCCGCTTTTCGCTGCGCCGAGCCACAGCCAGTAACGCACAGTGGCCGCATGAATCTCCATGGCACTGACGTGCGGCAGAAGGCTCTTACCCTCCTTCGCGACGGCGCGAGCAATGCCGCTGTCGCCCGGCGCTTGACCGTCCCCCTAGGGACGGTCAGCTACTGGAAGCACGTCGACCGAGCGAAACGCGGCGAATGTCACACCATGCGCGATCCGAAATGTCCGCGGTGTGACGGGCGCGATCTCAAGGAGTCGGCATACAGCTATCTCCTCGGCCTCTACCTGGGCGACGGCCACATCAGCCAGTCCACACACCGGGTGCCCAACCTCATGATCACCTGCACCGAGTCGTGGCCCGGGCTCATGGACGACTGCGAGCTAGCCATGCGCGCGGTCTTCCCGGACAACTCCGTCTGTCGTGTCCGCAGGACCGGCTGCAGCAACGTCAAGGTGTACTCGAAACACATGCATTGCCTCTTCCCCCAACACGGCCCCGGCAAGAAGCACGAGCGTGTGATCGGTCTCGAACCCTTCACTGGGCGTCGAGTGGACGCACTGCACGCGGAACGGCCACCCGTACAACATCTCCGTCGCCAAGAAGGCCTCTGTCGCCCTCCTCGACACCCACGTGGGCCCCGAGCACTGACCCCCTACGTGTCGTCCTCCCCGATGTGGTGGACGCGGACCAGGTTCGTCGAGCCGGAGACGCCGGGGGGTGAGCCGGCGGTGATGACCACCACGTCCCCCTTCTCGCAGCGTCCGTACTTCAGCAGCAGGTCGTCCACCTGGTCGACCATGGCGTCGGTGGAGTCGACGTGGGGGCCCAGGAAGGTCTCCACGCCCCAGGTGGCGCTGAGCTGGGAGCGGGTCGCGGGTTCCGGGGTGAAGGCGAGCAGGGGGATGGGTGAGCGGTAGCGGGAGAGGCGGCGGGCGGTGTCGCCCGACTGGGTGAAGGCGACGAGGAACCGGGCGCCGAGGAAGTCGCCGATCTCTGCCGCGGCGCGGGCGACGGCGCCGCCCTGGGTGCGGGGTTTGTCGTGTTCGGTGAGTGGGGGGAGGCCCTTGGCGAGGATGTCCTCCTCGGCCGCCTTGACGATCTTGGCCATGGTGCGGACGGTCTGGACGGCGTATTTGCCGACGCTGGTCTCGCCGGAGAGCATCACGGCGTCGGTGCCGTCGATGACGGCGTTGGCGACGTCACTGGCCTCGGCGCGGGTGGGGCGCGAGTTCTCGATCATGGAGTCGAGCATCTGGGTGGCGACGATGACGGGTTTGGCGTTGCGCCGGGCGAGTTTGACGGCTCGTTTCTGGACGATGGGGACCTGTTCGAGGGGCATCTCGACGCCGAGGTCGCCGCGGGCGACCATGATGCCGTCGAAGGCGGCGACGATGTCGTCGATGTTCTCGACCGCCTGGGGCTTTTCGACCTTGGCGATGACGGGGAGGCGGCGGCCTTCCTCGTCCATGATGCGGTGGACGTCGACGATGTCCTTGCCGTTCCTGACGAAGGAGAGGGCGACGACGTCGAAGCCGGTGCGCAGGGCCCAGCGCAGGTCGTCCTCGTCCTTCTTGGAGAGGGCGGGGACGGATACGGCCACTCCGGGGAGGTTGAGTCCCTTGTGGTCGGAGACGATGCCGCCTTCGACGACGCGGGTGTGGACGCGGGGGCCGTCGACGGTGGTGACTTCGAGGCTGACCTTGCCGTCGTCGACGAGGATGCGTTCGCCGGGGGTGACGTCGGCGGCGAGGCCGGCGTGGGTGGTGCCGCAGGCGTGGCGGTCGCCCTGGACGCCTTCTTCGACGGTGATGGTGAAGGTGTCTCCGCGTTCGAGGAGTACGGGTCCTTCGCTGAAGCGGCCGAGGCGGATCTTGGGGCCTTGGAGGTCGGCGAGGAGGCCGACGCTGCGGCCGGTTTCGTCGGAGGCCTTGCGGACGTGCCGGTAGCGCTCCTCGTGTTCGGCGTGGGTGCCGTGGCTGAGGTTGAAGCGGGCGACGTCCATTCCGGCTTCGACCAGGGCCTTTATCTGGTCGTGGCGGTGGGTGGCGGGGCCCAGTGTGCAGACGATTTTCGCTCGGCGCATGGGTCGAGCGTAGGGCTTACCGCCGGGTAGGGAATTGGTGGGGCGTGTCCGCTCAACGACCTTTGGGTGAAGGCTTGTCAACAGGCGTTGCATTGTGCGGCCGAGTGCTCCTATGAGCACGTCGGGGGGCTTTTCGGTGGGCCGGTCGGGTGAATTCACAGGCGGGGTGGGGCCATGGTGAATTGTGCGGTGACTTCGGCCTGGATGCGCAGGCGGCGGGGCTGGAGGTCGAGGGGTTCGGGGTGGTCGGGGATGTCGGGGGTGGCCGCGGAGGCGCGGAGGGCGCGGCGGTCGAAGGCGGCGCGGGGGCGGGGGGTCTGGGTGGCGGCGGCGGTGTCGGTGAGCTGGATGAGGGCGGTGAGGGTGGTGTTGAGGGCTTCGGCGTATTCGTGGGCGCGTCGGAGTGCGTCGTGCACGGCTTGCCGGCGGGCTCGGCGGTGGGCGGGTGAGTCGGGGCGCAGTTCCCATGAGGGGCCGTCGACGTGGGTGAGGTCGAGGTCGGCGAGGCGGGTGGTGAGTTCGCCGAGGGCGGTGAAGTCGGTGAGGGCGGTGGTGATGTGGAGGTGGCCGTGGTAGGTGCGGACGTGTTCGTCGCGGCCGTGCGGGGTGAGTTCGGGGGTGAGGGAGAGGGCGCTGGTGGAGAGGGTGTCGATGGCGGTGCCGTAGGACTTGATGAGGTCGAGGGCCGTGGTGTTGCGGTGGGTGAGGTCGTCGAGGGTGGTGCGGCGGTCGCGGCCGCGGGCGGTGAGGGTGATGCCTATGCGGGCGATGTCGGGTTCGACGTCGAGGGTGGTCTCGCCGTGGACGGTGAGGAGGGGGGCGTCGGGGGTGCCGTAGGGGGTGGTGGGGGTGGCCATACGTCCCACTCTGGCAGTTGTTCCGCGGGTTTGGGGACGGGTGGTGCACAGGTGGGGTCACCAGATCGAAACCTGCGGGGTCTGTTGCCGTTCGTCGTGGGCGGGTCAAAATCTACGCGCGTTTGTCTACGCGCGTCATTGGCCGTTGCCCGAGGAGCACAGCATGCCGTTGAACCGTCGTACGTTCCTGCAGAAGTCCGCCGCGACCGGGGCGGGGGTGGCGGTCGCGGGGGCGGCCGCGGCGCCGGCGGCTCAGGCGGCGGAGTCCGGTGGTGGGCAGGGGAAGTCGGGGAAGTCGGCGAAGCGGTACTCGCTGACGGTGATGGGGACGACGGATCTGCACGGCCACGTCTTCAACTGGGACTACTTCAAGGACGCGGAGTACGCGGACGCACAGGGCAACGCGCAGGGTCTGGCGCGTGTTTCGACGCTGGTGAACCAGGTCCGCAAGGAGAAGGGCCGGGAGAACACGCTGCTGCTGGACGCGGGTGACACGATCCAGGGGACGCCGCTGACGTACTACTACGCGAAGGTGGATCCGATCACCGCGAAGGGTGGTCCGGTGCATCCGATGGCGCAGGCGATGAACGCGATCGGGTACGACGCGGTGGCGTTGGGCAATCACGAGTTCAATTACGGGATCGAGACGCTGCGGAAGTTCGAGGAGCAGTGTGATTTTCCGTTGCTCGGGGCGAATGCGCTGGACGCGAAGACGCTGAAGCCGGCGTTTCCGCCGTACTTCATCAAGAAGTTCGCGGTGAAGGGCGCTCCGCCGGTGAAGGTGGCGGTGCTGGGTCTGACGAATCCGGGGATCGCGATCTGGGACAAGGCGTATGTGCAGGGGAAGCTGACGTTCCCGGGTCTGGAGGAGCAGGCGGCGAAGTGGGTGCCGAAGCTGCGGTCGATGGGTGCGGACGTGGTGGTGGTGTCGGCGCATTCGGGTGCGTCGGGTACGTCGTCGTACGGTGACCAGTTGCCGTATGTGGAGAACTCGGCGGCGCTGGTGGCGCAGCAGGTGCCGGGGATCGACGCCATTCTGGTGGGTCATGCGCATGTGGAGATCGCGGAGCTGAAGGTCACGAACGAGGAGACCGGGAAGACGGTGGTGCTGTCGGAACCGCTGGCGTACGCGGAGCGGTTGTCGTTGTTCGACATCGAGTTGGTGTTCGCGAAGGGGCGGTGGACGGTCGAGTCGGTGGCGGCGTCGGTGCGGAACGCGAACACGGTGGCGGACGATCCGAGGATCACGAAGCTGTTGTCGGACGAGCACGCGACGGTCGTGGCGTACGTCAATCAGGTGGTCGGTTCGGCGACGGAGACGTTGACGACGGTGGAGGCGCGGTACAAGGACGCTCCGATCATCGATCTGATCACGAAGGTGCAGGAGGACGTGGTGAAGGCGGCGCTGGTGGGGACGTCGTACGCGTCGCTGCCGGTGATCGCGCAGGCGTCGCCGTTCTCGCGGACGTCGCAGATCCCGGCGGGCGAGGTGACGATCCGGGATCTGTCGAGTCTGTACGTGTACGACAACACCTTGGTGGCGAAGGTGATGACGGGTGCGCAGGTGCGGGCATATCTGGAGTACTCGGCGGAGTATTTCGTGCAGACGGCGGCGGACGCGGTGGTCGACGTGGAGAAGCTGACGAACGCTAACAGCCGTCCGGACTACAACTACGACTATGTGTCGGGGCTGGCGTACGAGATCGACATCGCGCAGGCGCCGGGGTCGCGGATCAAGAACCTGACGTACGGGGGCGCGGCGCTGGACGACGCCCAGCAGTTCGTGCTGGCGGTGAACAACTACCGGGCGAACGGCGGCGGCGCGTTCCCGCATGTGGCGTCCGCGACCGAGGTGTGGTCGGAGTCGACGGAGATCCGGACGCGGATCGCGGAGTGGGTGACGGCGAAGGGTGTGCTGGATCCGGCGGACTTCGCGTCGGTGGACTGGAAGCTGACGCGGAACGGTACGCCGGTGTTCTAGTGGGTGTGTCGGGGTGAGGTGGCGGTCTCAGGTCCCGTCCCGTAGGGGGGTCAGGGTTTCCGGCCGGCGTGCGGGCGGGATCTGGGGCTGTCGTGGTGCGAGGCCGAAGGTGGTGAAGGCGGTGCGTGGGGGCAGGGGGTAGGGGTTCTTGCCGGTGAGGGTGTTGAGGATGGTGGCGCTGCGCCAGGCGGCGAGGCCGAGGTCGGGGGCGCCGACACCGTGGGTGTGGCGTTCGGCGTTCTGGACGTGGACGGTGCTGCCGGTGGCGGTGATGGCGGGGTCGAGGACGAGGCGGAAGTGTTCGTCGACGCGGGGGCGTTCGCTGTTGTCGCGGCGGAGGTAGGGGTCGAGGCCGGCGAGGAGGCGGTCGAGGGAGCGTTCGCGGTGGCCGGTGGCGAGGACGACGGCGTCGGTGGTGAGGCGGCTGCGGGTGTTCTGGTGGATGTGTTCGAGGTGGAGTTCGATCCTGGTGGTGGCGATGCGGCCGGCGGTGCGGACGCGGACGCCGGGGGTGAGGACGGTGTCGGGCCAGCCGCCGTGGAGGGTGCGCCGGTAGAGCTCGTCGTGGATGGCGGCGAGGGTGGTGGCGTCGACGCCTTTGTGGAGTTGCCATTGGCCGGCGACGAGGCGGTCGCGGACGGTTTCGGGGAGGGCGTGGAAGTAGCGGGTGTAGTCGGGGGTGAAGTGTTCGAGGCCGAGTTTGGAGTACTCCATGGGGGCGAACGCCGCGGTGCGGCCGATCCAGTGGAGCCGCTCGCGGCCGGCGGGGCGGTGGCGGAGGAGGTCGAGGAAGATCTCGGCGCCGGACTGTCCCGAGCCGACGACGGTGACGTGGTCGGCGGCGAGGAGGGTGGTGCGGTGGCGGAGGTAGTCGGAGGCGTGGAGGACGGGGGCGTGGGGGTCCTCGGCGAGGGGGCGCAGGGGGTCGGGGACGTGGGGTTCGGTGCCGATGCCGAGGACGACGTTCTTGGCGTGGGTGCGGCCGTGGGCTCGGGCTTCTCCGTCGGGGTCGAGGCGGGTGTGGTCGATTTCGAAGAGGTCGCGTTCGGGGTTCCAGTGGACGGCGTCGACCCGGTGGTGGAAGTGGAGTGCGGGGAGGTGGTCGGCGACCCAGCGGCAGTAGGCGTCGTACTCGGCGCGGGGGGTGTGGAAGCGCTCGGCGAAGTAGAAGGGGTAGAGGCGGTCGTGGGTTCTGAGGTAGTTGAGGAAGGTCCAGGGGCTGGTGGGGTCGGCGAGGGTGACGAGGTCGGCGAGGAAGGGGACTTGGGTGCGGGCGCCGTCGATGAGCAGGCCGGGATGCCAGGTGAAGGCGGGGCGTTGGTCGTAGAAGACGGTGTCGAGGGTGGTGAGGGGGTGGGCGAGGGCGGCGAGGGAGAGGTTGCAGGGGCCGATGCCGATGCCGACGAGGTCGCGGGGGGTGTCGGTGTCGTGGTGGGGGGCGGTGTTCACGCGGGGGTGGGTCCTTCGCTTGCGAGGGTGAGGAGGGTGGTCAGGTCGCGGGGGTGGGTGTGGGGGTTGAGGAGGGTGGCCTTGAGCCAGAGGCGGCCGTCGAGGTGGGCGCGGCCGAGGACGGCGTGGCCTTCGGTGAGGAGTCGGCGGCGCAGGGCGGCGACGGTGTCGTCGGTGGCGCCTGTGGGGCGGAAGAGGACGGTGGTGAGGGTGGGGCGGTCGTAGAGGTCGAGGGCGGGGTGGTCGTCGATGAGGTCGGCGAGGGTCTGGGCGTGGGCGCAGACCTGGTCGATGAGGGCGGCGAGGCCGGTGCGGCCGAGGGTCTTGAGGGTGACGGCGATCTTGAGGATGTCGGGCCGGCGGGTGGTGCGGGGGGAGCGGGCGAGGAGGTCGGGGAGTCCGGCGTGGGTGTCGTCGTCGGCGTTGAGGTAGTCGGTGGGGTGGTGGAGGGCGGTGAGGTCGGTGGGGTCGCGGACGGCGAGGAGGCCGGCGGCGGCGGGTTGCCAGCCGAGTTTGTGCAGGTCGAGGGTGACGGTGTGGGCGCTGTCGAGGCCGGTGAGGCGGTGGCGGTGGCGGTCGCTGAAGAGGAGCGGTCCGCCGTAGGCGGCGTCGATGTGGAGGCGGGCGCGGTGGGTGGCGGTGAGGCCGGCGATGTCGGGGAGGGGGTCGATGAGGCCGGCGTCGGTGGTGCCGGCGGTGGCGGCGACGAGGACGGGGCCGGTCAGGTCGGTGAGGGCGTGGTGGAGGGCGGTGGGGTCGAGGGTGCCGGTGGGGGTGGGGAGGGCGAGGGGCTCGGGGAGGCCGAGGAGCCAGGCGGCGCGGGGCAGGGAGTGGTGGGCGTTGGCGCCGTGGACGAGGCGTAGGTGGGGGCCGTGGCGTTCGCGGGCGAGGAGGAGGGCGAGCTGGTTGGATTCGGTGCCGCCGGTGGTGACGAGGGCGTCGGCGAGGCCGGTCTCGCGGGCGAGGGCGCGGGTGACCTGGGCTTCGAGTGCGGAGGCGGCGGGGGCCTGGTCCCAGGAGTCGAGGGAGGGATTGAGGGCGGAGGCCGCGAGGTCGGCGGCGGTGGCGACGGCGAGGGGCGGGCAGTGCAGGTGGGCCGCGCACAGGGGGTGGGCGGGGTCGGCGGCGCCTTCGGCGAGGGCGTGGACGAGGGTGCGCAGGGCGTGGGGGTCGCCTTCGGCGGGCAGGACGTCGCCCAGGGCATCGCGGACGCGTGCGGCGACCGCGGCGGGGCCGCCTGCGGGCAGGGGGCCGCCGCGGGCCCGGGTGCCGGTGTGCAGGGCGTCGAGGACCGTGTCGAGCAGGGGCCGCAGGTCGCCGGTGGGGCCCTGGGGGCCCGAGGCGAGGGGCGGAAGGCTCATGGGGCTCCTCCGGGGGCGGGGAGTCCCAGTGTGTCGGCGGGCGCGGTGAAACGCGGTGCGGGCTGCGGGAATGGACCCGAAAGTGGGAGCGTGGGGGGTGGTGGTGCGGGTGGTGATGGGTGGTGCGGGTGGTGATGGGTGGTGTCGGGGCCGGCGTGGGGGGGTGCTCGGGCTGTGGTGTGGGCGGGGTGGTCTCCGGGGCGGGTGGGCGAGGGTGCGGTCGTGGTGGGGGTGGTCGTGGGACGCCGGGCGGGCGAGTGTGGCCCGCCCGCCCGGAGTCCGTCCCTCGGCCGGCTCGGTGCCCGTCGGCCGGCCGGCTCGGTGTCCGTCCGCGGGCCGGCTCGGGGTGCTACGCCTGTCGGACGCGCAACGCCCGTCGCAGGTCGTCGAGTTGGTCGATGAGCTTGCGTCGCAGCGCCGGGGTCGGATCGGCGTCGTTCAGGCAGGCCTCGCCCAGGGCGAGGTGCTCGGCGTCGACGGCGTGGGCGGGGAAGGCCCAGCGGCCGACGGCCTCGGCGATGGCGGGGCCCCGGCGGGCGGCGACGGTGACCGCGTCCTGGTAGAAGCGCGGTACGTACTCCCTGACCAGGTCGGCCTGTTCGGGTTGCCAGAAGCCCTGGGCGGTGGCGGTGAAGAGGTAGTTGGAGAGGTCGTCGCTGTCGAACATGGCGGCCCAGGCGGTGCGCTTGGCCTCCGGGTCGGGGAGGGCGGCGCGGCAGCGGGCGGCGCCTTCCTGGCCGGTGGCGGAGGGGTCGCGGTCGAGTTCGGCGGCGATGGCGGCCTCGTCGGTGGCGCCGAGGACGGCGAGGCGGGTGAGGACGCGCCAGCGCAGTTCGGGGTCGAGTTCGGGGCCGCCGGGGACGGTGCCGTCGGCGAGCCAGGCGGCGATGGTGTCGGGGTGGGCGGCGGTGGCGATGCGGTGGCGTACGGCGATCAGGCGCAGGCCGGGGTGGTCGCCGTCCTCGGTGCGGCGGATCAGGTCGCGGCACACGGAGGTGAGGGTGGCCAGGGCGGCGGGCCGCCGCTCGGGGCCGAGGTAGCGGTCGACGATGTGGGTGCCGGCGAAGGCGAGCACGCCCTGGGTGAGGGCGAGGTCGGTCTCCTGGGGGAGGTGGGCGCCGACGGTGGCCAGGTAGTCGTCGGGGGCGAGATCGCCGTCGCGGACCATGTCGCGCAAGGTGTTCCAGACGACCGCGCGGGTGATCGCGTCCGGGATCTCGGAGATCCCGCGCAGTGCGGTCTCCAGGGAGGTGTCGTCCAGACGGACCTTGGCGTAGGTGACGTCCAGGTCGTTGGGGACGACGAGGGCGGGGCGGGTGCCGGGGCGGGCGTCGGGGGCGTCCTGGGGGACGTCCGTCTCGTAGCGCTCGCGCAGGACCAGGGTGCGGCCGTCGTTGAGGTCGCGGTCGTACACGCCGATGGTGGCGCGGTGGGGGCGGCTGCCGTCGCGGTGGAGGGCGAGCGTCCATTCGCCGGGGCGGGCGTCGACGGACGCGGTGAGCGTGTCGACTCCCGTGGTGCGCAGCCAGGCGTCGGCCCAGGCGTGGACGTCGCGTTCGGTGGCGCCGGCGAGGGAGTCGATGAAGTCGGCGAGGGTGGCGTTGCCGAACCGGTGGCGGGCGAAGTGGGCGTTGATGCCGGCCAGGAAGTCCTTCTCGCCGAGCCAGGTCACCAGCTGCCTGAGTGCGGAGGCGCCCTTGGCGTAGGAGATGCCGTCGAAGTTGAGGAGGGCGGAGGCGGTGTCCTCGACGTGTTCGGGGGCGACGGGGTGGGTGGAGGGGCGCTGGTCGGCGTCGGAGCCCCAGGCCTTGCGGACGACGCCGAACTCGGTCCAGGTGTCGGTGAAGCGGGTGGCTTCGGCGGTGGTCTGGTAGCCCATGTACTCGGCGAAGGACTCGTTGAGCCAGATGTCGTCCCACCACTTGAGGGTGACGAGGTCGCCGAACCACATGTGGGCCATCTCGTGGGCGATGACCATGGCGCGGGTCTGGCGCTCGGTGTCGGTGACGGCGGAACGGTAGACGAAGTCGTCGCGGAAGGTGACGAGCCCGGGGTTCTCCATGGCGCCGGCGTTGAACTCGGGGACGAACGCCTGGTCGTAGGAGTCGAAGGGGTAGGGCTCCTCGAACTTCTCGTGGTAGCGGTCGTAGCACTGCCGGGTGACGTCGAGGATCTCGTCGGCGTCGGCGTCCAGGTGGGGGGCGAGTGAGCGGCGGCAGTGGATGCCGAAGGGCAGGCCGCGGTGTTCGGTGCGGACGGAGTGCCAGGGGCCGGCGGCGACGGCTACGAGGTAGGTCGAGATCAGGGGCGTGGGTGCGGCCTGCCAGCGGCCCTCGCCGAGGTGTTCGGTGATGCCGTTGGCGAGGACGGTCCAGCCCTCGGGCGCGGTCACGGACAGGTCGAAGACGGCCTTGAGGTCGGGCTGGTCGAACGCGGCGAAGACGCGCTGGACGTCGTCCATGAACAGCTGTGTGTAGAGGTAGGTCTCGCCGTCGGCGGGGTCGGTGAAGCGGTGCATGCCCTCGCCGGTGCGGGAATAGCGCATGCTCGCGTCGACGCGCAGTTCGTGCTCGCCGGCGGTGAGGTTCTTCAGCGGGAACCGGTTGTCGGCGAGGATTCCCGGGTCGAGGGGCTCGCCGTCGAGGGTGATGGAGCGCAGCTCGGCCGGCTTGAGCTCGACGAAGGTGTCCGCGCCCGTGCGGGCGGTGAACCTGATCTCGGTGTGGGAGTCGAAGGTCTCGTCCCCGGCGGTCAGATCGAGGGTGATCGTGTAGCGGTGGACGTCGAGGAGCTTGGCACGGGTCTGCGCTTCGTCGCGCGTCAGTACGGACATGCATGCCATGCTGCCTGATGGCGCAGGCGGGGCACAGGGGCGGACCGGTACGTGCTTTTTGTCCCGCGCCGCGCCGGGGGCGCCGGGGCGGGGGTGTTCGCGGTGGGGCCGCTGTGGCGGGGCCGCGGGTGCGGTGGGGTCCGTTCGGGGTGGGAGGGACCCGGGTGCTGCGAGGGGGGAGGTGCTGCGAGGGGGGAGGTGCTGCGGGGTGCGGGGGCGCGGGTCAGGAGGGGGTTCCGTGGACGGCGTCCTCGGCGATGCGCTCGTGGTGGCGGATCACCTCGGCGATGATGAAGTTGAGGAACTTCTCGGCGAAGGCCGGGTCCAGCTTGGCGCTCTCGGCGAGGGCGCGCAGGCGGGCGATCTGGCGGGCCTCGCGGGCCGGGTCGGCCGGGGGGAGCTGGTGGCGGGCCTTGAGGTGGCCGACCTGCTGGGTGGCCTTGAAGCGTTCGGCGAGCATGTGGACGACGGCGGCGTCGATGTTGTCGATGCTGTCACGCAGGCGGGCGAGCTCTTCGAGGACCGCGGGATCGACGGCGCCGGTTCCGGTGTGGCTGGTGGTCATGGGCGTTCACCCTAATCTGTCACCGGGTGCGCTCTGCCGCCGCCCGGGCCGTTCGGGCAGGTGGCGGCGGGAGGGGGTGGGGTAAGCGGCGGGCGGGGGTGGCCGACGGGCGCGGGGCGGATGCCGGGCGGGCGCGGGGCGTCCCGCGCCCGCCCGGTCCTCGTACCGCCCGGTCCTCGTACCGTCCGGTCCTCGTACAGTGGATGAACGGGTTCACGGCGTCTTGGGGGTGCGGACGTGGGCAGCGGTGGAGCGGTCGAGCACGGGTATCCGCATCTGGAGACGGTGCGCAGCGCCGTCACGGCGTTGTACAAGCGGCTGTCCTACGACACCGTCCATCTGTTCGATACGAGTGTGGCGCCGGCCGATGTGGCGTTCTGCGACACCGACGACCTGCATCTGGGGGCGCAGCGGGTGGCGCGCGAGCTGGTGCGGCACTTCCGGTTGCCGGACGCCCGGATCGTCGTCGGCTTCCGGGACATGGAGTTCGCGGCGAACGTCGAACTGGCGGCGGGGCCGGAGTACTTCGTGGAGCTCAATGACCGGTTCCGCGGGCATCGGCGGGACATCGGTGCCGCGTTGGCGCACGAGATCACGCATGTGTTCCTGCACCGGCTGGGGCTGTCGTTCCCGGGCACGCGCGACAACGAGATCCTGACGGACACGGCCACGACCTATCTGGGCGCGGGGTGGCTGCTGCTCGACGCCTACCGGGAGGACGCGGACTCCTCGCAGAAGCTGGGCTATCTGACCCCGGAGGAGTTCGGGTACGTGCTGGCCAAGCGGGCGGTGCTGTTCGGTGAGGACCCGTCGGTGTGGTTCACCAGTCCGCAGGCGTACACGGCGTACACGCGGGGGCGGGAGCGGGCCCTGCTCGACGAGCGGCAGCCGCCGCTGACGGCGGCGGGATGGGCCGGCCGGCGGCGTTACGCCCGGGACCGGCGTCATGCGCAGGACGGCCGGCCCGTCGGGGACGCCCGGCCCGTAGGGGACGCCCCGTACGCGTTCGGGCCGGACGGGCCGGGGCCGCTGCGGGTGACGTTCGCGTGCCCGACCTGCCATCAGCGGATCAGGGTGCCGGTGCGGGGGCGGGTGCGGGCGCGGTGCGGGCTGTGCCGGACGGTGCTGGAGTGCGACACGTAGGCGGGCCGGAGGGGCCGGAGCGGCCGCCGGCCCTCGGGGGACCCCGGTGTGCCCGCCTCAGCGGCCCGGCCGGACGATGCCCAGGGACCGTGCGGCCACCAGCCACTTCGGGAACTCCCCCACCAGCCGGTCGTAGAGGTGCGCGTCCGAGACCTGGCCCGGATCGGAACCGGCGTGGAAGAACCCGGCGTTGTCGACGGCCCTGCGGGCCGGTACGGCCAGCTCGTCGAGCTTGCGCAGGAAGTCGAACTGCCTGCTGCCCGGGTCGCCGAAGCCGATGAACTGCCAGAACAGCGGCAGTTCGGCCGCTTTGCACAGGTAGCGTTCGGCGGCGAGCTTGTTGATCGGACCGCCGTCGGTCTGGAAGACGACCAGGGCGGGTTCCCGGGAGCCGCTGTCGAGGTAGTGGTCGATGACGGCGTCCATCGCCAGGTGGTAGCTGGTCTTGCCCATGTGTCCGAGCCCGGCGACGATCCGCTCGATGCTCCCCCGGTGGTCGGCGAGCGCGATGTCGGTGACGGCGTCCACGTCGGTGGAGAAGAACACCACGGGCACCCGTCCGTCGTCGTCGAGGTGCGCCGACAGCCCCAGCACCCGGTCGGCGAGCGCCTGCACGCTGCCGTCCCGGTAGTGCGGCTTCATCGACCCCGAGTAGTCGACGACCAGGTAGACGGCGGCACGCAGCCCGTCCAGGCCGTGCTTCGTGAGGGACACCCCGGCGCTCTTGTACAGGCTGACCAGCGCGGGCGCCGTCTCCTGGACCTTGCTGAGACTGATCGCGACCATGGCGTCACCCTGCCACACCGGGATGTGCGACGGCGCCTGCCCAGTCGTCCGGTCGGGGACTGTTGGGCAGGCGCCGTCTGTGTTCCGCACGCCGTTGTACGGGACGTTGAGGGGGCGGCCGCCGGGTGGGGCGGCCGCCGGGGGCCGTCAGACCATCAGCGCGCGGTCCGTCGGGCGGATCGGTGCCGGCAGCTCGCTGGCGCCGGTCAGGAAGCGGTCGCAGCCGCGGGCGGCCGAGCGGCCCTCCGCGATCGCCCACACGATGAGCGACTGGCCGCGGCCGGCGTCACCGGCGACGAAGACGCCCGGCACGTTGGTCTGGAAGTCGGCGTCGCGGGCGATGTTGCCGCGCTCGTCGAGCTCCAGGCCGAACTGCTCGACCAGGCCGTTCTCCCGGTCGGTGCCGGTGAAGCCCATGGCGAGGGTGACCAGCTGGGCGGGGATCTTGCGCTCCGTGCCCGGCTTCTGGGTCAGCTTGCCGTCGACGAACTCGACCTCGGTGAGGTGCAGCCACTGGACGTTGCCGTCCTCGTCGCCCTCGAAGTGGGTGGTGGAGACGGAGTAGACCCGCTCGCCGCCCTCCTCGTGGGCCGAGGTGACCTTGTACAGCATGGGGAAGGTCGGCCACGGCTGGGAGACCGCGTTCCGCTCGTCGTTCGGGCGGGGCATGATCTCCAGCTGGGTGACGGAGGCCGCGCCCTGGCGGTGGGCGGTGCCCACGCAGTCCGCGCCGGTGTCGCCGCCGCCGATGACCACGACGTGCTTGCCCTCGGCCGAGATCGGCGGGGAGACGAAGTCGCCCTCCTGGACCTTGTTGGCGAGCGGCAGGTACTCCATGGCCTGGTAGACGCCCTTGAGCTCGCGACCGGGGACCGGCAGGTCACGGGCGGTCGTGGCGCCGGCGGCGATGACGACCGCGTCGTAGCGCTTCCTCAGGTCGGTCGCCTTGAGGTCGCGGCCGATCTCGACGCCGGTGCGGAAGCGGGTGCCCTCCGCGCGCATCTGCTCGATGCGGCGGTTGATGTGCCGCTTCTCCATCTTGAACTCGGGGATGCCGTAGCGCAGGAGGCCTCCGACGCGGTCCGCGCGCTCGTAGACGGCGACGGTGTGGCCGGCCCGGGTCAGCTGCTGCGCGGCGGCGAGTCCCGCCGGGCCCGAGCCGATGACCGCGACGGTCTTGCCGGACAGGCGCTCGGGGATCTGCGGGGCGACGTCCCCGGTCTCCCACGCCTTGTCGATGATCGAGACCTCGACGTTCTTGATCGTGACCGGCGGCTGGTTGATGCCGAGCACGCACGCCGACTCGCAGGGCGCCGGGCACAGCCGCCCGGTGAACTCCGGGAAGTTGTTGGTGGCGTGCAGGCGCTCGGAGGCGGCGCCCCAGTCCTCGCGGTAGGCGTAGTCGTTCCACTCGGGGATCAGGTTCCCCAGCGGACAGCCGTTGTGGCAGAAGGGGATGCCGCAGTCCATGCACCGGCTGGCCTGCTTGCTGATGATCGGCAGCAGCGAGCCGGGGACGTAGACCTCGTTCCAGTCCTTCAGACGCACGTCGACCGGACGGGACCTGGCGACCTCGCGCCCGTGGTTGAGAAAGCCCTTGGGATCAGCCATTGGTCGCCGCCTCCATCATCTTCTCGGTGATCTCGGTCTCGGAGAGACCGGCTCGCTCGGCGGCGTCCTTGGCGGCGAGCACTGCCTTGTACGTACGGGGAATGATCTTGCTGAAGCGCTCCACGGACGCGTCCCAGTCGGCGATGAGCTTCCCGGCGACGGTCGAGCCGGTCTCCTCCGCGTGGCGGCGCACCACGTCGTGCAGCCACTGCTTGTCCGTGTCGTCGAGGGCCTCGACGGCGTCGAGGTTGCCGGCGTTGACGTTGTCGCGCTTGAGGTCGATCACGTAGGCGACGCCGCCGGACATGCCGGCCGCGAAGTTGCGGCCCGTCTCGCCGAGGACCACCGCGTGACCGCCGGTCATGTACTCGCAGCCGTGGTCGCCGACGCCCTCGGAGACGACGGTCGCGCCGGAGTTGCGGACGCAGAACCGCTCGCCGGTGCGGCCGCGCAGGAACAGCTCGCCGCCGGTCGCGCCGTAGGCGATGGTGTTGCCCGCGATCGTGGAGTACTCGGCGAGGTGGTCGGCGGCCCGGTCGGGACGGACGATCACCCGGCCGCCGGAGAGGCCCTTGCCGACGTAGTCGTTGGCGTCGCCCTCCAGGCGCAGCGTGACACCGCGCGGGAGGAAGGCGCCGAAGGACTGGCCGGCCGAGCCGGTGAAGGTGATGTCGATGGTGTCCTCGGGCAGGCCCGCGCCACCGAACTTCTTCGTCACCTCGTGGCCGAGCATGGTGCCGACCGTGCGGTTGATGTTGCGGATGGAGACCTGGGCGCGCACCGGCTGGGCGTCGGTCGCCGAGTCGGCGGCCAGCGCGTCGGCGGCGAGCTTGATCAGCTCGTTGTCGAGCGCCTTCTCCAGGCCGTGGTCCTGCGCGACGATCTGGTGGCGGACCGCGCCCTCGGGCAGTGCCGGGACGTGGAACAGCGGCTCCAGGTTCAGGCCCTGGGCCTTCCAGTGGTCGACGGCGCGCTCGACGTCGAGGATCTCGGCGTGGCCGACGGCCTCCTCGATCGAGCGGAAGCCCAGCTCGGCGAGGAGCTCGCGGACCTCCTGCGCGATGAACTCGAAGAAGTTCACCACGTACTCGGCCTTGCCGGAGAACCGGTCGCGCAGCGTCGGGTTCTGGGTGGCGATGCCGACCGGGCAGGTGTCCAGGTGGCAGACGCGCATCATGACGCAGCCGGAGACGACGAGGGGGGCGGTCGCGAAACCGAACTCCTCGGCGCCGAGCAGCGCGGCGATGACGACGTCGCGGCCGGTCTTCAGCTGGCCGTCGGTCTGGACGACGATGCGGTCGCGCAGGCCGTTGAGCAGCAGGGTCTGCTGGGTCTCGGCGAGGCCGAGCTCCCAGGGGCCGCCCGCGTGCTTCAGCGAGGTGAGCGGGGAGGCGCCGGTGCCGCCGTCGTGGCCGGAGATGAGCACGACGTCCGCGTGGGCCTTGGACACACCCGCCGCGACCGTGCCGACGCCGACCTCGGAGACCAGCTTGACGTGAATCCGCGCCTGCGGGTTCGCGTTCTTCAGGTCGTGGATCAGCTGGGCGAGGTCCTCGATGGAGTAGATGTCGTGGTGCGGCGGCGGGGAGATCAGACCGACGCCCGGGGTCGAGTGCCGGGTCTTGGCGACCCACGGGTAGACCTTGTGGCCGGGCAGCTGGCCGCCCTCGCCGGGCTTGGCGCCCTGGGCCATCTTGATCTGGATGTCGTCCGCGTTGACCAGGTACTCGGAGGTGACGCCGAAGCGGCCGGAGGCGACCTGCTTGATGCTGGACCGGCGCGCCGGGTCGTACAGGCGGTCCGGGTCCTCGCCGCCCTCACCGGTGTTGGACTTGCCGCCCAACTGGTTCATGGCGATGGCGAGGGTCTCGTGCGCCTCCTTGGAGATGGAGCCGTACGACATGGCGCCGGTGGAGAAGCGCTTGACGATCTCGCTGACCGGCTCGACCTCGTCGAGGGAGATCGGCTGCCGGTCCCCGGCCTTGAAGCCGAACAGGCCGCGCAGCGTCATCAGGCGCTCGGACTGCTCGTTCACCCGGTCGGTGTACTTCTTGAAGATGTCGTAGCGGCCGGTGCGCGTGGAGTGCTGGAGGCGGAAGACCGTCTCGGGGTCGAACAGGTGCGGCTCGCCCTCGCGGCGCCACTGGTACTCGCCGCCGATCTCCAGGGCGCGGTGGGCCGGCGCGATGCCGGACGCCGGGTACGCCTTGGCGTGGCGGGCGGCGACCTCCTGGGCGACGACGTCGATGCCGACGCCGCCGATCTTGGTGGCGGTGCCGTTGAAGTACTTCTCGACGAAGGTCTCGTCGAGGCCGACGGCCTCGAAGACCTGGGCGCCGCGGTAGGAGGCGACGGTCGAGATGCCCATCTTGGACATGACCTTCAGGACGCCCTTGCCGAGGGCGTAGATCAGGTTGCGGATGGCCTGCTCGGGCTCCAGGCCGTTGAGGAAGGTGCCGGCGCGCAGCAGGTCCTCGACGGACTCCATCGCCAGGTACGGGTTGACGGCGGCGGCGCCGAAGCCGATGAGCAGGGCGACGTGGTGGACCTCGCGGACGTCACCGGCCTCGACCAGCAGGCCCACCTGGGTGCGCTGCTTGGTGCGGATGAGGTGGTGGTGGACGGCCGCGGTGAGCAGCAGCGACGGGATCGGCGCGTGCTCGGCGTCGGAGTGGCGGTCCGACAGGACGATCAGGCGGGCGCCGTTGTCGATGGCGGCGTCGGCCTCGGCGCAGATCTCGTCGATGCGTGCGGCGAGGGCGTCACCGCCGCCGTGCACGCGGTACAGGCCGGAGAGGGTCGCGGCCTTGAAGCCGGGCATGTCGCCGTCGGCGTTGATGTGGATGAGCTTGGCCAGCTCGTCGTTGTCGATGACCGGGAAGGGCAGCACGACGGAGCGGCAGGAGGCCGCGGTCGGCTCCAGCAGGTTGCCCTGCGGGCCGAGCGAGGAGCGCAGGGAGGTGACCAGTTCCTCGCGGATGGCGTCCAGCGGCGGGTTGGTGACCTGCGCGAACAGCTGGGTGAAGTAGTCGAAGAGCAGCCGCGGGCGCGCGGAGAGCGCGGCGATCGGCGAGTCCGTGCCCATCGAGCCGATCGGCTCGGCGGCGGCCTTGGCCATCGGCGCGAGGAGGACGCGCAGCTCTTCCTCGGTGTAGCCGAAGGTCTGCTGGCGGCGGGTGACCGAGGCGTGGGTGTGCACGATGTGCTCGCGCTCGGGCAGGTCGCCCAGCTCGATCTCGCCGGCCTCGAGCCACTCGGCGTAGGGCGCCTCGGCGGCGAGCTGCGCCTTGATCTCGTCGTCCTCGATGATGCGGTGCTCGACGGTGTCGACGAGGAACATCTTGCCGGGCTGGAGGCGGCCCTTGCGGACCACCTTGGCGGGGTCGATGTCGAGGACGCCGACCTCGGAGCCGAGGACGACGAGGCCGTCGTCGGTGACCCAGTAGCGGCCGGGGCGCAGACCGTTGCGGTCGAGCACGGCGCCGACCTGCTTGCCGTCGGTGAAGGTGACACAGGCCGGGCCGTCCCAGGGCTCCATCATCGTGGAGTGGAACTGGTAGAAGGCGCGCCGGGCCGGGTCCATGGAGTCGTGGTTCTCCCACGCCTCCGGGATCATCATCAGCACGGAGTGCGGCAGCGAGCGGCCACCGAGGTGGAGCAGCTCGAGCACCTCGTCGAAGGACGCCGAGTCCGAGGCGTCCGGCGTACACACCGGGAAGATGCGGTCGATGGCCTTCTCGTCCGAGGCGAACAGCTCGGAGACGAGCTGCGACTCGCGGGCGCGCATCCAGTTGCGGTTGCCCTTGACGGTGTTGATCTCACCGTTGTGCGCGACGAAGCGGTAGGGGTGGGCGAGCGGCCAGCTCGGGAAGGTGTTCGTGGAGAAGCGCGAGTGGACCAGGGCGACGGCCGAGGCGAAGCGGCGGTCGGACAGGTCGGGGAAGAACGGCTCCAGCTGGCCGGTGGTCAGCATGCCCTTGTAGACGATGGTCCGCGCGGACAGCGACGGGAAGTAGACGCCGGCCTCGCGCTCGGCGCGCTTGCGCAGCACGAACGCCTTGCGGTCGAGGGCGATGTCCTTGCTCGTACCGTCGGCGACGAAGATCTCGCGGAAGGCGGGCATCGTCGAGCGGGCGGTGGCGCCGAGGAGTTCGGGGGCGACCGGGACCTCGCGCCAGCCGAGGACGGTCAGGCCCTCTTCAGCGGCGATCGTCTCGATCTGCGAGACGGCTTCGCTCGTGGCGTCCTCGGGGAGGAAGGCGATACCGACGGCGTAGGCACCGGCCTCGGGCAGCTCGAATCCGGCCACCTCGCGGAAGAAGGCGTCGGGGACCTGGGTGAGGATGCCCGCGCCGTCGCCGGAGTCCGGCTCGGAGCCGGTGGCGCCGCGGTGCTCGAGGTTGCGCAGTACGGTGAGCGCCTGCTCCACCAGCGTGTGGCTCGCCTCGCCGGTGAGGGTGGCCACGAAGCCCACGCCGCATGCGTCGTGCTCGTTACGGGGGTCGTACATACCCTGCGCAGCAGGGCGAGCATCCATGAAGGACCAGTTCTGGCCATTCGCGGAGTGCTGGGACGGCTGGCGCGGCGTACGCATCGGCTCTCCCGTCGTCGTCAGTTGGCATATGCATAGTGCCGAGGGACGACGCTGGCCCTCTGCGTGGCTGCAAAATTTCGTGCAGGTTACATGATGGAGCGGTTCTCGGGAACCGGATATTCCGTCCCATCATGCGGACGTCGCGGGGTCGCGACGGGGGCCGCGCGAAGCGGCCTGAAGTGTGGGGTCCGAACCGGACAAGATCGATCAGATCGGTGTCCGCCGGCCCGAGTCGGCGGAGCGAGCGTCGTCGTTCACCCCGCGAGTGCGCCGTAGGCGTCATTGCCCACAGCGCTTACGGCTCATGCCCGGTGGCCATGCGGCCGAAACCAGGGAGTAACGGGTATTTATGCGGCCCATCGCATAAGTACCAGTCGCCCTATCCTACGGCCGTTCCGAACCAACTGCCCAGGGCGTACGTCACACCGGCCGCCGCGCCTCCCAGGGCGAGCTGCCGCAGTCCGCTGTACCACCAGGTCCGCGCGGTCACCCTGGCCACCACGGCACCGCACAGGAAGAGTCCCAGCAGCGCGAGCAGGACGGCGGGCCAGAGGGCCGTGGCTCCCAGCAGGTACGGCAGGACGGGCAGCAGGGCGCCCAGCGCGAAGGAGCCGAAGCTGGACACGGCGGCGACCAGCGGCGAGGGCAGGTCGCCGGGGTCGATGCCCAGCTCCTCGCGGGCGTGGATCTCCAGCGCCTGCTCGGGATCGCGCGACAGCTGGTGGGCGACCTGCCGGGCGAGGTGCGGCTCGACGCCCCGCGCCTCGTAGAGCGCGGCCAGCTCGGCCTCCTCGTCCTTGGGGTGCTTCCTCAGCTCGCGCCGCTCGACGTCGAGCTCGGCCTCGACCAGCTCACGCTGGGAGGCGACGGAGGTGTACTCGCCGGCGGCCATGGAGAAGGCGCCGGCGGCGAGACCGGCGAGACCGCTCAGCACGATGGCCTGCTGGCCGGCCGACCCGCCCGCGACACCGGTCATCAGGGCGAGGTTGGAGACCAGCCCGTCCATGGCGCCGAAGACGGCGGGGCGCAGCCAGCCGCCGTTCACGTCCCGGTGCGTGTGGTTGTCGCGGTGCGCCTCGTGCAGCGCGGCCTCGGTGTCGATGACGGCCATAGGGGTCCCCCAGAAGCTAAGGCTAGGCTAAGTTTGGACTAGTTCCACTTTTTTACAACGACCAGAGTACGCTCGCTATTTCCGTGTCGCCAGGAAGGAAAGGCTGCTCTAACCTGCGGCTTTACCCAGAAACGCTCATCCGATCAAGGTCATGCACATATGTCGACCGGGTGACATGGCGTCTTTCAGGCTCAGGTCAACCGCCGACGGTGGGACACATTCACAAAAGGGCTCCGCGCCCGTGCGGAACCCCCTGAGGGAAGGCCCCGTATGGCATCGACCGCCTGCATCCCCCCGATCCCGGCGCCGGGGGACGCCGCCGAACTCCGCGAACGGGCCCGCGGCGCACTGCTCGGCCTCGCCGTCGGAGACGCCCTCGGAGCGCCGGCCGAGAACCTGAAGCCCTCCGAGATCCGCGCCCGCTGGGGCCGCATCACCGGGTACGTCGAGGACAAGCCCGCCGGCACGGACGACACCGAGTACGCGATCTTCTCCGGCCTGCTGCTGGCCCGGCACGGCTCGGCGCTCACCCCCGCCCATGTGGAGGCGGCCTGGCACGAGTGGATCGCCGACCGCGACGAGGGCCCCTTCCGCGGAGCGGGCTTCAGCGAGCGCGGCACGCTGGAGAACCTCCGCCGGGGACTGGCCGCCCCCATCTCCGCCCAGCACCGGCACGCCTGGAGCGACGGCCTCGCCATGCGCGCGGCCCCCTTCGGCGTCTTCGCCGCGGGGCGGCCCGCCGAAGCGGCACGCCTGGTCGCCATCGACGGCTCGGTCAGCCACGACGGCGAGGGCATCTACGGCGGCCAGGCCGTCGCGGCGGGAGTGGCCGCGGCGATGGCGGGCGCGCCGACGGTCGCGGTCGTGGCCGCCGCGCTCGCCGTCGTCCCCGACGACTCCTGGACGGCCCGTTCCCTGCGCCGCGCGGTCGCCGTGGCCCACTGCGGTGAACGCGCCGTCCGCTCGGCGGTCGTCATCGGCGGCTACCCGTGGACCGACCTGGCCCCCGAGGCCGTGGCCCTCGCCTTCGGCGCGTACGCGTCGGCCGACGGCGACTTCACCCAGGCCGTCCTCACCGCCGTGAACATGGGCCGCGACGCCGACACCACGGCGGCGGTGGCCGGCGCCCTGGCCGGCGCGACCCGGGGCGAGCCGGCCGTCCCGGCCGACTGGGCGGCCGCCATCGGCCCGGCACGCGGCAGCTGCCTGCCCTCCATGGCCGGACACCACGTCCTGGACGTGGCGGAACTCCTGACGCCGGTGGAGGCCGGACGCTGGGGGACGAGCGGCCGCGCGCCCGCGGAGACCCCGGTCCGGACCACCGCCCCCGCACGCCACCCGGCGGAGGTGCGCTCATGAGGCCGCCGGGCCCGTGGGAGGAGGGCATGACGGCGGGCGCGGCCGACGCCCTGATCACTACGGACCCAGCCCCCACGACGGATCCGACGGTCACGACGGACTCGGCGGACCCGACACCCACGACGGACTCGGCGGACTCGGCGGACCCGTCGGTCACGACGGTCACGACGGTCACGACGGTCACGGCGGGCCCGGAGGACCCGACCGTCACGACAGGCCCGGAGGACCCGACCGTCACCACAAACCCGGAGGACCCGACCGTCACCGCAGGCCCCGATGACCCGACGGTCACCACAGTCACACCCGACACGAAGGGCACGACCGGCACGGACGGCACGACCGGCACGACCAGCACGACCAGCACGACCAGCACGACCGGCACGACCGGCACGGACGGCACGACAACCCCAGCAGCCCCAGCAGCCCCAGCAGCCCCAGCAGCCCCAGCAGCCCCAGCAGCCCCAGCAGCCCCAGCAGAACCTCCCCCGACAGCCCCGCCCCCATCGGCGAAGCCGAACGATCTCACGGTCACCGCGAAGCCGAACGGCCCGACGATCATGATCACGGCGCCTCCGCCCACGGCTACGCCACCACCGCCCCCGCCCCCGCCTACGCCCTCACCCCCACCGCCCCCACCGCCCCCGCCCACCGCGCCGAAGCCGGGCGGAGCCGCGGCCGCCGGCGGCGGGGAGCCCCCACCGGGGCCACCCGCACCCGGCGACGAGAGCCGCACGGGCGGTGCGGGTGGGAGACACCACCCGGCCGGCGGCGCAGCCGAGGCCGCCCCCGACCGCCCCCGCCGCCGGCAGGCATCCCGTACCGAGGGCCTCCTGCTCGGCCTCGCGGCGGGCGACGCCGCCGGGTGGCCCGCCGCCCGCCACCGGGCCGCCCGCATGCCGGACTGGACCCGCCGCCTCACCCGCGAACTGGACACCTTCGCCGAACAGAACGCGACCACCACCCTCCCCGTCCCCATCGCCCTCAACCAGCCCCCCGAACCCCTCCGCCTCGGCCCCTCCGACGACGCGGAGTGGGCGGCCTTCGCGGCGGAGGCCCTGCTGCGCGCCGGCGACGACAGCGTTCTCGGCGACCTGAGCCGCGAGCGCCGTACCCGCGCCGCCATCGACCTCACCTGGAACGCGATCGCCGGCGAGGTCGCCGCGGCGGCCGACCGCGCCCCCGAGGTCGAGTCGGCCGTCCTCCCGCTGCGCGCCCGCATCTCCGTGCGGGCCGGTCTCGGCAACCTCGCCACCGGTCTGCGCCCGCCCGCCACCGGCCACGACAACCCGCACTACTTCGACGACGCCGCCTGTGTCCGCGCCTGCGTGCTCGCCGTGGCCCACCCCGGCGACCCCCGACGCGCCGCGGCCCTCGCCGAGTTCGACGCCCGCTACACCCAGGACGGCGACGGCGTGCACGGCGCGCGGGCGATGGCGGCGGCCCTCTCGCTGGCTCTGGCCGGCGCGGACGCCCCCGCCTGTGTGGCGGCGGCGCTCGCCGAGCTCCCCGAGGCGACGGAGATCGGCCGCAACGCCCGCCACGCCGTGGACCTCGCCCGCGCCGCCGAGAGCGCCTTCGCGCTGGTCCCCCTCCTGGAACACCAGATCGTCGACCACGTCTACAGCTACGGCATCGCCGCCGCCGAGACCGTGCCGGTGGCCCTCGCCCTCGCCCTCGCCTCGGGCGGCCGTATCGCCGAGGCCGTACCGGCGGCGGCGTGTCTGTCCCGGGTGGCGGACTCCGCCCCCGCCCTCGCGGGTGCCCTGACCGGCGCGCTGGGCGGCGGCGAGGCGATCCCGGCCGCCTGGCGCGACGCCTGCCGCACCCTCTCCGGCTGCGCCCTGCCCCGCCTCACCGGCACCGACCTGGTGGAACTCGCCGGGCTCCTGGAAGCCGCGCAACCGGCTCCACCCGGAGGATGATTCGGGGCATGACACCCAAAACAGAAGAACGTCACGAAAGTCCGGGAGAGCCCCTGGAGGTCCGGGTCACGGCCGCCCTCGTCGGCGCGGCCGTCGGCGACGCTCTCGGCGGCCCCGTCGAGGGCTACTCCCCCGACCAGATCCTCCAGCGTCACGGCGGCCGCGTCCACGGCATCGTCGGTCCCTGGAACGGCGACGACTGGCGCACCGCCCGCCCCCTCGCGCCGTACCACAAGGGCGACGGCCACGTCACCGACGACACCTTGCTGACGCATGCGCTGATCAGGGTCTACGCCACGGTCCGCGACCACCTGGACGCCTACGCGCTCGCCGGGCACCTGGTGCCCGACCTGATCACGAACCCCCGCTGGATCCCCGAGCTGGAGGCCGAGGCACTCCCCCTGCACCGCGTCTTCCTGGCCGAGAAGTGGCTGGTGACAAGGCTTCACTACGGCCATGTGGACCCCCGCGAGGCAGGCGTCGGCAACATCGTCAACTGCGGTGCGGCCATGTACATGGCGCCGGTCGGCCTGGTCAACGCGGCCAACCCGCGGGCCGCCTACGCGGAGGCGATCGATGTGGCGGGCGCCCACCAGTCGTCGTACGGCCGGGAGGCGGCGGGTGTCTTCGCGGCGGCGGTGGCGGCGGCCTGCGCGCCCGGGGCCACGGCGGACTCGGTGGTGACGGCGTGTCTGTCCCTGGCCAAGGACGGCACCCGCACGGCGATCGAGAAGGTGTGCGAAGTGGCGTCCCGGCACCGGGACTTCGAGTCGGCCCTGGCACCGCTGCGCGAGGCCGTGGCCCCCTACGACACGGTGGGCCCCGACTACCGGGCCCCCTCGCTGGCCGCCCGCCGCCCGTCCCGTCTGCACGCGATCGAGGAACTCCCCGTCGCCCTGGGGATGGTGCTGGTCGCCGGCGGCGACTACCGGCACGCCGTCCTGGGCGCGGTGAACTACGGCCGGGACTGCGACTCGATCGCGACGATGGCCGGCGCGCTGACCGGCGCCCTGGGCTCCCCCGTCCCCGACGACTGGTCGAAGCGGGTGGCGGAGGCCAGCCGCCTGGACCTGTGGGAACCGGCGAGGACCCTCACCGAGGTGGCCCGGGAGATCTTCGACAAGGACCTCGGGCGCCGTCGGGCCCACGAGCGGGCGTTCACCGCGATGGGGGGCCGGGGATGCTCCGACTGACCTGGGTCCAGCCGGAGGACCTCGTCGGCCACGAACTGCGGCAGGCCGTCCAGGACGGCCGCGAACCGTCGGCGATCGCGGCCCGCTGGGCGGCGGCGGGCGGCCGTCAGGCCCCGGAGCGGGCGGGCGCCTCCCCCCACCGGGCCTCCCCCTACCTGCGGCTCCTGGCCGAGGACCTGCTGGACGAACTGGCCGACCTGCCGAGCCGCCTGGCGGAGGAGGAGCCGACGGACCTGGCGCGCATCCGGTCGCTCTGCCCCGGGTGGCCGCGGACGCCCGGCGCCCGGCGCACCGTGCCCGTGGCCGCCCTGGAGGCGGCCTGGCTGGGCCGGGCCGTGGGCTGCCTCCTCGGCAAGCCGGTGGAGAAACTCCCCCTGGACGGCATCCGCGCCCTCGCCCGGTCCGCCGGGAACTGGCCCCTCGACGACTACTTCACCGCTCGGGGGGTCCCCCCGGACGTCCTCGCGGCGTACCCCTGGAACCGCCGCTCGGCGGGCACCTCCCTCGCCGAGAACATCGACGGCATGCCCGAGGACGACGACCTCAACTACCCCCTCCTCAACCTCCTCGTGCTGCAACGCCACGGCAGGCACTTCACCACCACCGACGTGGCCCGGGTCTGGCTCGACGAACTCCCCGCCGGCCGCACCTTCACCGCCGAACGCCTCGCCTACCGCAACCTCCTCTCCGGCGTCGAACCCCCGCTCACCGCCCGCCGGCGCAACCCGTTCCGGGAGTGGATCGGCGCCCTCATCCGGGCCGACGTCCACGGCTGGACCAACCCGGGCGACCCGGGCGCCGCCGCGGCCCAGGCCCACCGCGACGCCACCCTCACCCACACGGCCAACGGCGTCTACGCGGCGATGTTCGCCGCGGCCGTCATCGCGGCCGCGGCCGGCGGCACCCACGACGTGCACGCCTGTCTGCGCACCGGCCTCGCCGTCGTCCCGCCCCGCTCCCGCCTGGCCCGGGCGGTCACCCACGCCGTCCGACTCGCCCGCGCCCACGAGGACTTCGACACGGTCGTGGACGAACTCCACGCCGCCCACGCCGCGACCCACCACTGGGTGCACGCGATCCCCAACACCGCGCTCGCCGCCGCCGCCCTCACCCACGCCGGCGGCGACTTCACCGGATCCGTCCGCCGAGCCGTGTCGGGAGGCTGGGACACCGACTCCAACGGCGCCTTCGCCGGCGGCGTCGCCGCGCTCCTGGCCGGCGAGCCCGCCGCGCTCCCCGACCGCTGGACGGCCCCCCTGAAGAACCGTCTGGCCACCTCCGTCGCCGACTTCGACGGCACCGGTTTCGACACCCTCGCCCACCTCACCCACCGGGAGGCATCCCGCCCATGACCGACATCGTCGTGCTCGGCAGCACGAACATGGACCTCGTCGCCTACGTCGAGAAGGCCCCGCAGCGCGGGGAGACCGTGACGGGACGGCAGTTCCGCACCATCCCCGGCGGCAAGGGCGCCAACCAGGCGATCGCCGCGGCCCACGCCGGCGCCACCGTCTCGATGATCGGCGCCGTCGGCAACGACGCCTTCGGCACCCGGCTGCGCTCCACCCTCGAACACTCCGGCGTGAACACCGACCACCTGCGCACGGTGGAGGGCCCCTCCGGCACCGCCCACATCGTCGTGGACGACGAGGGCGGCAACGCGATCGTCGTCGTCCCCGGCGCCAACGGCACCGTCGACCACCTGGTCCCCGGCGACGAGGTCCTCATCGCCTCCGCCGACGCCCTGCTGCTCCAGTTGGAGATCCCCCTCCCGGCGGTCGTGGCGGGCGCCCGCGCGGCCCGCGCCCACGGCGTCCGCACCCTCCTCACCCCCGCCCCCGCCCAGCCGCTGCCCGCCGAACTCCTCGACGCCACCGACCTGTTGGTGCCCAACGAGCACGAGGCCACCGCGCTCACCGGCCGCACCGATCCGCACGAGGCAGCCCTCGCCCTCCTCGACAGCGTCCCCGAGGTCGTCGTCACCCTCGGCGCGGCGGGCAGCCTGTACGCGGCCCGCGGCACCGAGCCGCTGACCGTCCCCGCGCCGCACGTCACCGCCGTGGACTCCACGGGCGCGGGCGACACCTTCGCCGGCGCCCTCGCCGTGGCCCTCGGCGAGGAGCGTTGCGTAGCCGAGGCCCTGGCCTGGGCCGCCGCGGCGGCCGCGCTGTCGGTCCAGCGGGCGGGCGCGTCGGCGTCGATGCCGTACCGCTCCGAGATCGACCGGCAGTACGCGTCATGACCGGCACCGGCACCGCGCCCCTGCACGGACTGCGCGTCCTCGACCTGGCCACCCTCTTCGCCGGCCCCCTGGCCGCCACCATGCTCGGCGACTTCGGCGCGGAGGTCGTCAAGATCGAGCACCCGGAGCGGCCCGACCCGTCCCGCGGCCACGGCCCGTCCAAGGACGGCGTCGGCCTGTGGTGGAAGATCCTCGCCCGCAACAAACGGACCGTCACCCTCAACCTCTCCCGGCCCGGCGGGCGCGCCACCCTCCTGCGGCTCGCCGCCACCGCCGACGTGATCATCGAGAACTTCCGCCCCGGCACCCTGGAGAAGTGGGACCTCGGCTGGGAGGAACTGTCCGCGGTCAACCCCCGCCTGATCCTCACCCGCGTCACCGGCTTCGGCCAGTTCGGCCCCTACGCGCACCGCCCCGGCTTCGGCACCCTCGCCGAGGCGATGAGCGGCTTCGCCGCGATCACCGGCGAACCGGACGCGCCCCCGACCCTCCCGCCCTTCGGCCTCGCCGACTCCATCGCGGGCCTGGCCACGGCATACGCGGTGATGACGGCCCTCGCCGCCCGCGACCGCACGGGCGAGGGCCAGGTCGTCGACATGGCGATCATCGAACCGATCCTGACGGTCCTCGGCCCCCAGCCCCTCTGGTACGACCAACTGGGCTATGTGCAGGAACGCACCGGCAACCGGTCCGCCAACAACGCCCCGCGCAACACCTACCGCACGGCGGACGGCCGGTGGGTCGCCGTGTCGACGTCCGCCCAGTCGGTGGCGGAGCGCGTCATGCGGCTGGTCGGCCGCCCCGACCTGATCGACGAGCCGTGGTTCACGACGGGCGCCGGCCGGGCCGCCCACGCCGACGTCCTCGACGAGGCGGTCGGCCGGTGGATCGCCGCGAACACCCGCACCGACGTCGTCGCCGCCTTCGAGAAGGCGGAGGCGGCGGTCGCCCCGGTGCAGGACGTGCGCGACGTGATGACGGACCCTCAGTACCAGGCGCTCGACACGGTCACCACCGTCGACGATCCCGAACTGGGCCCGATCCGTATGCAGAACGTCCTGTTCCGTCTCTCCTCGACGCCCGGCGCGATCCGCTGGGCGGGCCGTCCGCACGGCGCGGACACCGAGGCGGTCCTCACCGAACTCGGGCTGACCGCCGCCGACCTGTCCGCCCTGCGCGCGGAGGGCGCCCTGTGATCCACCCGCTGACCTGGCTGTACGCCCCCGGCGACCGCCCGCACATCGTCGCCAAGGCCCTCACCCGCGGGGCGGACGTCGTCGTGATCGACCTGGAGGACGCGGTCGCCCCCGACCGCAAGGAGTACGCCCGCACCGCCACCGCCGAACTGCTGTCCGAACGACAGCCGGTGCCGGTGCACGTGCGGATCAACGCCCTGGACGGTCCCTGGGCCGCCGCCGACCTGCGGGCCGTGGCGACCCTGCCCGGCGTCCGCGGTCTGCGCCTGCCGAAGGTGACCTCGCCCGCCCAGATCACCGGTATCGCCGAGCACACCCCGGGCCCGTTCCACGCCCTGCTGGAGACAGCCCTCGGCGTCGAGCGCGCCTACGCCATCGCCGCCGCGCACCCCGCCCTGCGCGGTGTCTCCCTGGGCGAGGCGGATCTCCGCGCCGACCTGGGCATCCGGGAGGACGCGGGCCTGGACTGGTCCCGCTCCCGGGTGATCGTCGCCGCGCGGGCGGCGGGCCTGGCACCGCCCGCGCAGTCGGTGCATCCCGACACCCGCGACCTGGAAGGTCTGGCGGCCACCTGCGCCCACGGCCGCACCCTCGGCTTCCTGGGCCGCGCCGCCATCCACCCCCGTCAGCTCCCCCTCATCGAACGGGCCTACCTGCCCACCCAGCGGGAGATCGAGGAGGCGGAGACGATCGTCAAGGCGGCGGCACACCAACAGGGCGCCCAGGCCCTGCCCGACGGCCGCTTCATCGACGCGGCGGTGGTGGCGACGGCACGGCGGACGCTGTCGCTGGCCCGCCGGATCTAGGTGCCGAGCCGCCCACGAGCGGCACCCGGACCGCACACGGCGAGGGCGCCCGGGAAGGTCTCCCGGGCGCCCTCGCCGTGGTACGGGCCGTCGGCGGCCGACGGTGTTCGGTGCGGCGTGTGCGTCAGTTCTTGCGGCCCGCCGACTCGGACTCGGGCTCGGCCGTGTCCTTCGCGTCGCCGTCCTCGCTGTCCGGCTCGGCACCGTCCCGCGTGTCCTTGCCGGTGTCGGCCTCCGCCTTCGCGGCGTCGGTGTCGCCGTCGTCCTCGGCGTCGGCCTTCGAGCCGTCCTCGGCGTCGGCCGGGGACCCGCCGTCGGCGGACACGGCGTCAGGCTCCACGACCGCCTCGCGGCCCGGCCGCTTCTTCGCCGACACCACGATGTACACCACGGCGAGCAGGAACACGAACACCGCGGTCCAGTTGTTCAGCCGCAGGCCCAGGATGTGGTGGGCGTCGTCGACGCGGAGGTACTCGATCCAGAAGCGCCCCGCGCAGTACGCGGCGACGTACAGGGCGAACGCCCGGCCATGGCCCAGTTGGAAGCGGCGGTCGGCCCAGATCACCAGCAGCGCGACACCGATGCACCACAGCGACTCGTACAGGAAGGTCGGGTGGTAGTAGCCCGGCACCCGGCCGTCCGCGGCGGACGTGATGTGCAGCGCCCAGGGAAGGCCGGTCTCCTTGCCGTACAGCTCCTGGTTGAACCAGTTGCCCCAGCGGCCGATCGCCTGGGCGAGGGCGATGCCGGGGGCGACGGCGTCGGCGTACGCGGGCATCGGGATGCCGCGGCGGCGGCAGCCGATCCACGCGCCCAGCGCGCCGAGCGCGATCGCACCCCAGATGCCGAGTCCGCCCTCCCATACCTTGAAGGCGTCCACCCAGTCACGGCCCTCGCTGAAGTACAGCTCGTAGTCCGTGATGACGTGGTAGAGGCGGCCGCCGAGCAGGCCGAAGGGCACGGCCCAGACGGCGATGTCGGCCACCGTGCCGGCCCGCCCGCCCCGGGCGACCCAGCGCTTGTTGCCGAGCCAGACCGCGACGAAGACGCCGATGATGATGCAGAACGCGTAGCCGCGCAGCGGAACGGGGCCGAGGTACAGCACCCCGCGCGACGGGCTCGGAATGTAGGCAAGTTCCATGGCAAGGTCGACGCTACCCTGCCGCGCCGGGCCCACGACGGGCAGCCCGGCTACGGCTCCATAACGGGCCGGGGAGATGGGCTCACCCCTGGTCTGCCTCCTCCACCATCTGCCGGAACTTCTCCGGCGTCATCGTCTGGTCCTGGTAGATGTTCTTGCCGTTGAGCATCACGGACGGCGTGCCGGTGAAACCGCCCTTCTGGAAGGCCTCGTTGGACTTGGCGACCCAGCTGTTGTGGGTGCCCTTCTCCACACAGGTGCGGAAGGCGGGGGTGTCGAGGCCCTCGACCTTGCCGGCCAGGGCGATGAGTCTGCTGTTCTTCGCGAAGGCGTCGTCGGTCTCGGCGGGCTGGTTCTGGTAGAGGACGTCGTGGTACGCGGGGAACTTGCCGGCGTCCTGGGCGCAGGCCGCGGCGTTGGCCGCGTTGCGCGAGCCGGTGCCGCCCATGTTGCCGTCGATGAGGGTGGCCAGGTGGTACTCCACCTTCAGCTTCCCGGCGGCGGTCAGCTCGTGGATCGTCGAGCGGTAGGTGTCCTCGAAGGACTTGCAGGCCGGGCAGCGGAAGTCCTCCCAGACCGTGAGCGTCGAGCCGGCGCCGTCCTTGCCGACCGGGATGGCGAGGGCGTCCTCCCCCTGCGCGCCCGAGGGCGCGACGACCGGGCCCGCGCTGTCGCTGCCGTCGTCCTTGCCGGCGTTCGCCGCGAGGACGCCGATGACCGCCGCCAGACCCAGCACGCACACGACGCTCGCGGTGACGATCAGCGTCCGGCGCCGCCGGTCCGCGGCCTTCTGCTTCTCGCGCTCGACCGCCAGCCGCTCCCTGGCGGTGCGCTTCCCTTCACGATTCTTCTCGCTCACACCCCCAGAACGAACCGGGGAGGCGCACCGCGCCTCCCCGGTCCCATGTCCACCCGTTCGGGTGAGCCGTACGGCTCGTACGGAGATGACCGCGCCGGCGGCCGTCGGCTAGACCTGCCCGCGCACGCCCTTGGCGAGATCGCCCGCGAGCGCGCGGACGGCGTCCAGGCCGGCCGCGTGGTCCGGCGCGTCCAGCATCCGCTTGACGAAGGCGGAACCGACGATCACGCCGTCGGCGAAGCCGGCGACCTCGGCCGCCTGCGCGGCGTTGGAGACGCCGAGGCCGACGCAGACCGGCAGCTCGGTGCCGGTGGCGCGGGTGCGTCCGACCAGGTCCTGGGCCTGCGCGCCGACGGACTCGCGGGTGCCGGTGACGCCCATCAGCGAGGCGGCGTAGACGAAGCCGCTGCCCGCCGCGGTGATCTGCGCGAGCCGCTCGTCCTTGCTGCTGGGGGCCACGACGAAGACCGTCGCGAGGTCGTGCTTCTCGGCGTGCTCCCTCCACAGCGCCGACTCCTGCACGGGCAGGTCGGGCAGGATGCAGCCCGCGCCGCCCGCCTCGGCCAGCTCGGCGGTGAAGCGCTCGACGCCGTAGCGGTCGATGGGGTTCCAGTACGTCATGACGAGCACCGGCTTGCCGGTGGCCCGGTAGGCCTCGCGGACCGTGCGCATGACGTCGGCGATCCGCACTCCGCCGCGCAGGGCGATGTCGTCGGCGGTCTGGATGACCGGGCCGTCGAGGACGGGGTCGCTGTGCGGCAGACCCACCTCGACGATGTCGGCGCCGCCGTCCAGGACGGCCTTGATCGCCTCGATGCCGCCGTCGACGGTCGGGAACCCGGCCGGGAGGTAGGCGATGAGGGCGGAGCGGCCCTCGGCCCTGGCGGCGGCGAGGGTGTCGGACAGCAGGTGGATGGTGCCGCTCACTTGGCGTCCCCCTCGATCTCGGCGGTGCCGGTGGCGTCCTCGGCGACCTCGGCGTCGGTGTCGTACAGGCCGAAGTAGCGGGCGGCCGTGTCCATGTCCTTGTCGCCGCGGCCGGACAGGTTGACCACGATCAGCCCGTCCCTGCCCAGCTCCCTGCCGACCTCCAGGGCGCCGGCCAGCGCGTGGGCGCTCTCGATGGCCGGGATGATGCCCTCGGTGCGCGACAGCAGGCGCAGCGCCTGCATGGCCGCGTCGTCGGTGACGGCGCGGTACTCGCCGCGGCCGGAGTCCTTCAGGTAGGAGTGCTCCGGGCCGATGCCCGGGTAGTCCAGACCGGCGGAGATGGAGTACGGCTCGGTGATCTGGCCCTCGTCGTCCTGGAGGACGTAGGAGCGGGACCCGTGCAGGATGCCGGGCTCGCCGGCGGTGAGGGTCGCCGCGTGCTCGCCGGTCTCGACGCCGTGCCCGGCCGGTTCGCAGCCGATGAGGCGTACGTCGGTGTCGGGGATGAAGGCGTGGAAGAGGCCGATGGCGTTGGAGCCGCCGCCGACGCAGGCGACGGCCGCGTCGGGCAGGCGTCCGGCGCGCTCCAGGATCTGGCGGCGGGCCTCGACGCCGATCACGCGGTGGAAGTCGCGGACCATGGCCGGGAAGGGGTGCGGGCCGGCGACGGTGCCGAACAGGTAGTGGGTGCGGTCGACGTTGGCGACCCAGTCGCGGAAGGCCTCGTTGATGGCGTCCTTGAGCGTGCGGCTGCCGGACTTCACCGCGACGACCTCGGCGCCGAGCATGCGCATACGGGCCACGTTCAGCGCCTGGCGCTGCGTGTCGATCTCGCCCATGTAGATGGTGCACTCGAGCCCGAAGAGGGCGCAGGCGGTGGCGGTGGCGACGCCGTGCTGGCCGGCGCCGGTCTCCGCGATCACGCGCGTCTTGCCCATGCGCTTGGTGAGCAGCGCCTGGCCGAGCACGTTGTTGATCTTGTGGGAGCCGGTGTGGTTGAGGTCCTCGCGCTTGAGGAAGATCCGGGCGCCGCCGGCGTGCTCGGCGAACCGGGGCACCTCGGTGAGGGAGCTGGGCCGGCCGGTGTAGTGCACCAGCAGGTCGTCGAGCTCGCGGGCGAACTCGGGGTCGTGCTTCGCCTTGTCGTACTCGACGGCGACCTCGTCCACGGCGGCGACGAGGGCCTCCGGGATGAACTTGCCGCCGAAGGCGCCGAAGTAGCCTTCGGCGTCGGGGACCTGACCCTCGGGGTCGGGGATGAAGAACTCGCTGGGCATGCGGTTTACCTCACGGTGAGTGTGTGAAAGGACACGAGTCGCCGTGGGGGCAGGGCTTGTCGGACGACCTCAGGTGGTGTCTGGCCGGTCGTGCCCGCGCGGCGGAGCCGCATGTTCGGACACTGCCCCGCGCCCCTGACAGGCCTGCCGGTGCCATCGCATGCCGTTGACTTGCCCCGGTTCGTCGCCGATGACGTAGCGCACCCTGCGGCCGTGCACCCGCCTCGCGGGCGCGCGGCAGCCACGGGGCCGGCAGCCGCGCGCGAGGCGGGCGTACCGGTCCGTGGTCGTCACGGAGGCGGTCGGAGTCATCGGGTCAACCCTGTCGAGTGATCAGTCGCGGCCGTGGCGGAGTGCGGGGTGCTCCCCCGCCGCCACCAGGTCGGCGACCGCGGTCTTCGGGTCGCGGCCGGTGACGAGGGACTCGCCGACCAGGACCGCGTCGGCGCCGGCGTTGGCGTAGGCGATGAGGTCGTGCGGGCCGCGGACGCCGGACTCGGCGACCTTGACGATGTGGCCGGGGATCTCCGGGGCGATCCGCTCGAAGGTGCCCCGGTCGACCTCCAGGGTCTTCAGGTTGCGCGCGTTGACGCCGATCACCTTGGCGCCCGCGTCCACCGCGCGCTCGACCTCGTCCTCGTCGTGGACCTCGACGAGCGGGGTGAGGCCGATGGAGACGGCCCGCTCGATCAGCGACTCGAGGGCCGACTGGTCGAGGGCGGCCACGATCAGCAGCGCGAGGTCGGCGCCGTACGCGCGGGCCTCCCACAGCTGGTACGAGGTGACGATGAAGTCCTTGCGCAGGACGGGGATGTCCACGCGCGCGCGGACCGCCTCGAGGTCGGCGAGGGAGCCGCCGAAGCGGCGCTGTTCGGTGAGGACGGAGATGACGGCCGCGCCGCCCGCCTCGTAGTCCGCGGCCAGCCCGGCCGGGTCGGCGATCGCGGCCAGCGCGCCCTTGGAGGGGCTGGAGCGCTTGACCTCGCAGATCACCTTGACGCCGTCGCCCTTCAGCGCGGCGACCCCGTCCTTGGCGGGGCGGGCCTTCGCCGCGCGCTCCTTGAGCTCGTCGAGGCTCACGCGCGCCTGCCGCTCCGCGAGGTCGGCACGGACTCCGTCGATGATCTCGTCGAGCACACTCACGCGAGCGGCCCCCTTCCAGACGGTTGGCAGTTGCGGCGACCAGTGGAAACCGGTGGTCACTGCGATGGTATCCGGAGGAGGGCGAAGGCCTCGCATCCGGTTGACGCCGGTCCCACCACGTGGACGCGCCGCCCGGTGGTCACGGGTGCAGCCAGTCACCGAACGGAAGGTTCCGGACCACCGTGAAGACCAGCAGCAACGCGCCCAGCGACCACAGGTGCACCGGCCGCGCCTCCAGGCGCGGCGGGCGTCCGCGGGCCGCGCGGACCACCCAGACGGTCCACAGCACGGCGAAGGCCAGGTAGGCGGCGACGGCCGGTGCGTTGGCGTGCAGGGCGGTCACGACGTCGCCGTGCGCGAAGGCGTGCGCGCTGCGCAGACCGCCGCAGCCGGGGCAGTACAGGCCCGTGAAGCGCAGCAGCGGGCAGACCGGGTAGTGGCCGGGCTCGTTGGGGTCGACGGCCGCGACGTACGCGAAGGCCCCGGCGACGGCCGCGAGGAGGCCCGCGGGCACGGCGAGCCGTCCCAGGACGGTCCCCGGGGCGGGTGGTGTCACGCTCTGGCGGTCGGGGTGCACGCCTCGCATTGTGCCCCGCTCCCGCTCGTGGCCGCACGCGCGCGTGGGGCGGCCGGTGTCACCGGCCGCCCCACGGCGTGGTCCTGCGGGGGGGCTCAGCCCTCGGCGACCGCCGGCTCGCGCGTGGCCGTCACCCGGTGCGCCGACTGCGCCTGCTTCGGCTGCCCCAGGCCCATGGCGCGCATCACGCCGCCGACCACACCGCCGAGCACCACGATCACCATGCCGGCCCAGAAGCCGAGCGGCTGGGCCATCACCATGAACGCGCCCGCGACGCAGAAACCGATGAAGGCGATGGTGACACCGGTCCAGGCGGCCGGGGTGTGTCCGTGGCTGCTGCCCGCCATGACTTTGCTCCTCGTTGCTGTCTGTGTTGCGTACGGGGTGTACGTGTGCGAGCCGGGGGCTCGCCGTCCATTGTCCCGTACGGGGTGGCGTGCCGTGCCCGGGGGTCGTGTCCTCGGGGCGTCTGATTCACCACATCGGGAGGGGACCGGTCGGCGGGTGGTCAGGCCGGGTCCGCGCCCGTGGGGTCCTCGCCCCGGTCCAGCGCCTTCCACATCTCCTCGGGCCGGTCGGGGTCGACGGGCCGGGACCGGCGCCGGGGGCGGGGGGCGCCGTCGCGCTCGTACCGGCCGGACATGGCGGGCCACATCCCGCCGTAGCGCAGGGCGAGCAGGCCGGCCAGGAGGATCAGGACGCCGCCCACGGCCGCGGCGTACGGCCAGGCGGTGTGGGTGAGCGAGGCGACGGTGGCGGAGGTGTCGCCGGAGGCCTGGGCCGCCTTCTCGTCGAGCGCGGAGCTGTCGGACGCGCCGAGCAGGGCGGCTGCGACGATGCCCGCGCCGGAGAGCGCCAGCAGGCCGGCGACGGCGAGGCGGCCGGCCCTGCGGACGGCGAAGACGGCGACGAGCGCGGCGAGGCCCACTATGGCGAGCGCCGCGGGGACGCCGGTGACGTCGCTGCCCTTGGCGGTCAGGGGGAAGGCGCCGCCGGCCACCGTCGCCGTGCCCGCCGACCAGCGCTGCCGGGTGGAGAGCAGGGCCACGGCCGCGCCCAGCGCACCGCACAGCAGGGCGAGGGCGAGGCTCCGGCGGCCGGACCGGGCGGGGGCGGCGGCTTGGGCACGGGGGTGAGGGACAGCAGTCACGTACTCCACTATCGCCTGAACCCCGGGCGAAGCGTCACCCGGGGTTACGTGACGCGCGCCCCATCGTCCCGGGCACGCCCCCGCGCACCGGCGTCCGCGCAGCGCCGCGTCCCCGTAGCGCCCTACCGCCCCAGCCGGTTGGCGGTGTGCACCGCGCGCAGGACCGCCGCCGCCTTGTTGCGGCACTCCTGGTCCTCGGCGGCCGGGTCGGAGTCGGCGACGACGCCCGCGCCGGCCTGGACGTAGGCGGTGCCGTCGCGCAGCAGGGCGGTGCGGATGGCGATGGCGGTGTCGGAGTCGCCGGCGAAGTCCAGGTAGCCCACGCAGCCGCCGTAGAGGCCGCGCCGGGACGGCTCCAGCTCGTCGATGATCTGCATGGCGCGCGGCTTCGGGGCGCCCGAGAGGGTGCCCGCGGGGAAGCAGGCGGTGAGGACGTCGAAGGCGGTGCGGCCCCGCGCGACCCGGCCGGTCACCGTGGAGACGATGTGCATGACGTGCGAGTACCGCTCGATGGACATGAAGTCGACGACCTCGACCGAGCCGGGTTCGCAGACCCGCCCGAGGTCGTTGCGGCCGAGGTCGACGAGCATGAGGTGCTCGGCTCGCTCCTTGGGGTCGGCGAGCAGCTCGTCGGCGAGTGCCTGGTCCTCCTGCGGGGTCGCCCCGCGGTGCCGGGTGCCGGCGATGGGGTGGACCATGGCCCGCCCGTCCTCGACCTTGACCAGGGCCTCCGGGGAGGAGCCGACGACGTCGAAGCCGTCGAGGCGGAAGAGGTACATGTACGGGGAGGGGTTGGTGGCCCTGAGGACCCGGTAGACGTCCAGGGCGCTCGCCGAGCACGGTGTCTCGAACCGCTGGGAGGGGACCACCTGGAAGGCCTCGCCCGCGCGGATGCGCTCCTTGATGTCCTCGACGGCCTCCTGGTAGTCGGGGCCGCCCCACAGGGCGGTGTACTCGGGGAGTTCGGAGGGCGGCAGGACGGCGGGGGGCTGGACGACCGCGCGGCCGAGGTCGGCCTCCATGGCGTCGAGGCGGGCGACCGCGTCCGCGTACGCCTCGTCGACGCCGGTGTCGAGGTCGTTGTGGTTGATCGCGTTGGCGATCAGCAGGACGGAGCCCTCCCAGTGGTCCATGACGGCGAGGTCGCTGGTGAGGAGCATGGTGAGCTCGGGCAGCCGCAGATCGTCCCGCTCGCCGGGGCCGATCTTCTCCAGGCGGCGCACGATGTCGTAGCCGAGGTAGCCGACCATGCCGCCGGTGAAGGGCGGCAGGCCCTCCTGGTGGGGGGTGTGCAGGGCCTCGAGGGTGGCGCGCAGGGCGGCGAGCGGGTCGCCGTCGACGGGGACGCCGACGGGCGGGGCGCCCAGCCAGTGGGCCTGGCCGTCGCGGGCGGTGAGGGTGGCCGCGCTGCGGACGCCCACGAAGGAGTAACGGGACCACGTGCGGCCGTTCTCCGCGGACTCCAGCAGGAAGGTGCCGGGGCGCTCGCCGGCGAGCTTGCGGTAGAGCGCGACCGGGGTGTCGCCGTCGGCGAGCAGCTTGCGGGTGACGGGGATGACACGGCGGTCGCCGGCCAGCTTGCGGAACGTCTCGAGGTCCATGGCGGCTGACCTTACTGATCCGAGGCGGGTGCGCCGGAACCGGCGGCGTCGGAACCGGAACCGGACCCGGCGCCGCCCTCGCCCTGGCCCTCGCCGAGCAGTACGTCGGCGTCGAAGCAGGTGCGGGCGCCGGTGTGGCAGGCGGCGCCGACCTGGTCGACCTTGACCAGCACGGTGTCGGCGTCGCAGTCGAGGGCGACGGACTTGACCCACTGGAAGTGGCCGGAGGTGTCGCCCTTGACCCAGTACTCGCCGCGGCTGCGCGACCAGTAGGTGCAGCGGCCGGTCGTCAGGGTGCGGTGCAGCGCCTCGTCGTCCATCCAGCCGAGCATGAGCACCTCACCGGTGTCGTACTGCTGGGCGATGGCGGGGACGAGCCCGTCGGGGCTGCGCTTGAGACGCGCGGCGATCTCCGGATCCAGGCTGCTGGGCGGGGGCGTGCTGGTCATGTGTGCCATTGTGCCGCGCGGCACCGACAGCGCCCGGGCCGTGTCCACTGTCCGGACCTCCTACGCGGTCGTAGGCTGACCGCATGTCGACTTTCGCCAAGCGTGAACGGCTCCTGCTCGCCGACCTCTTGGAGGCGCTGGGCCCCTACGCCCCGACCCTCTGCGAGGGCTGGCAGACCCTCGACCTCGCCGCGCACGTGGTGGTGCGCGAGCGCCGGCCGGACGCCGCCGGGGGCCTGCTGATCAAGCAGCTCGCGTCCCGTCTGGACAAGGCGATGGAGGAGTTCGCCGCCAAGCCGTACGAGGAGCTGATCCAGCTGATCCGTACCGGCCCGCCGCGCTTCTCGCCGTTCCAGCTCAAGCAGATCGACGAGGTGTCGAACACGGTCGAGTTCTACGTCCACACCGAGGACGTCCGCCGTGCCCAGCCGGGGTGGACGGCCCGCGAGCTGGACCCGGTCTTCCAGGACGCCCTGTGGTCCCGGCTGGAGCGCACGGCCCGGCTGATGGGCCGGAACACGCCGACCGGCCTGGTCCTGCGTCGCCCGGACGGGCGTACGGCGGTCGCCAACCGCGGCACGCCGGTGGTGACGGCGACGGGTGAGCCGTCGGAGCTGCTGCTGTTCCTGTACGGCCGGCAGAGCGCCGCCCAGGTGGACCTGGCCGGCGACGCGGACGCCATCGAGAAGCTGAGCGGCGGCAAGCGGCTCGGGTTCTGAGGGAGCCGGGCGGCCGGGGCGGGGACGTGTGCGTCTCCCGCGCGGGAAGCGGGTGGGCGAGGGCGGGCCCCGGTCACCGGGTGACCGGGGCCCGGCTCGGGTCCTCGTCGCGCCGGCGGGGCGTCACCGCACCGGGCGGCCCGCCTCCCGCAGCGTCTGCTTCACCTCGCCGATCCGCAGGTCCCCGAAGTGGAAGACGGAGGCGGCCAGGACGGCGTCCGCGCCCGCCTCGACGGCCGGCGGGAAGTCCGCGAGCTTTCCGGCGCCGCCGGAGGCGATCACCGGGACCGTGACGTGCTTGCGGACGGCGGTGATCATCTCCAGGTCGTAGCCGTCCTTGGTGCCGTCGGCGTCCATCGAGTTGAGCAGGATCTCGCCGGCGCCCAGCTCGGCCGCGCGGTGCGCCCACTCGACGGCGTCGATGCCGGTGCCGCGCCGGCCGCCGTGGGTGGTCACCTCGAAGGTGCCCGACTCCGTGCGCCGTGCGTCCACCGAGAGCACCAGCACCTGGCTGCCGAACCGCTCGGCGATCTCCTTGATCAGCTCCGGGCGGGCGATGGCCGCCGTGTTGACGCCCACCTTGTCGGCGCCGGCCCGCAGCAGCTTGTCGACGTCCTCGGGGGTGCGCACCCCGCCACCGACGGTCAGCGGGATGAACACCTGTTCGGCAGTGCGGCGGACCACGTCGTAGGTGGTCTCGCGGTTGCCCGACGAGGCGGTGATGTCCAGGAACGTCAGTTCGTCGGCGCCCTCGGCGTCGTACACCTTGGCCATCTCGACGGGGTCGCCCGCGTCCCGCAGGTTCTGGAAGTTGACGCCCTTGACGACCCGGCCGTTGTCCACGTCCAGGCAGGGGATGACTCGGACTGCCAGGCTCATGACTGCGCGGCTCCTTCTGAATGTCCTCTGAATGCTTCGAGTTCCACCGAGACCAGGACGCGCGGATCGATGAACCCCTCCACGACCAGCAGGGTCGCGGCCGGGCGTACGGCGTCGAAGAACTCCTTGTGGGCCCGGCCCACCGCGTCGACGTCCCGCGAATGCGCCAGGTGCATCCGGGTCCGGATCACGGAGGCGGGCCCCAGACCGAACTCGGCGATGGCCTCGAGCGCGCCGGTGAAGGCCACCCTGGCCTGTTCGTACGGGTCGCCCTCCCCGTACAGCACCTCGCCCCGGAAGGCCGTCGTGCCCGCCACCAGCACACGGTCGCCCGCCGCGACGGCGCGTGCGAAACCGAAAGCCTCTTCCCAGGGATTTCCGCTCTGCACGCGCCGCACGGCTTCGGACGTCATGACGACACAGCCTCCAGGGCCTCTTCCAGGGTGAACGCCTTCGCGTACAGCGCCTTCCCGACGATGGAGCCCTCGACGCCGAGGGGCACCAGGGCGGCGATGGCGCGCAGGTCGTCGAGGGACGACACGCCGCCGGAGGCCACGACCGGGCGGTCGGTCGCCGCGCAGACGTTGCGCAGCAGCTCCAGGTTGGGGCCCTGGAGGGTGCCGTCCTTGGCGATGTCGGTCACCACGTAGCGGGCGCAGCCCTCCTTGTTCAGCCGCTCCAGCGTCTCGTAGAGGTCGCCGCCGTCGCGGGTCCAGCCGCGGCCGCGCAGGGTGGTGCCGCGTACGTCGAGGCCGACGGCGATCTTGTCGCCGTGCTCGGCGATGACCTTGGCGACCCACTCCGGGGTCTCCAGGGCGGCCGTGCCGAGGTTGACCCGGGTGCAGCCGGTGGCCAGGGCCGCGGCGAGGGTGTCGTCGTCGCGGATGCCGCCGGACAGTTCGACCTTGATGTCCATCGCCCCGGCGACCTCGGCGATCAGCTGCCGGTTGTCGCCGGTGCCGAAGGCGGCGTCCAGGTCGACCAGGTGCAGCCATTCGGCGCCGGACCGCTGCCAGGCGAGGGCGGCCTCCAGCGGGGAGCCGTAGGAGGTCTCGGTGCCGGACTCGCCGTGCACGAGGCGGACGGCCTGGCCGTCGCGGACGTCGACGGCGGGGAGGAGTTCGAGCTTGCTCACAGGGTTCCGATCCAGTTGGTGAGGAGCTGGGCTCCGGCGTCGCCGGACTTCTCGGGGTGGAACTGCGTGGCCCACAGGGCGCCGTTCTCCACGGCGGCCACGAACGGCTTGCCGTGTGTCGACCAGGTCACCCTGGGGGCCTGGATCGCCGGGTTGTGCGACTCCAGGGACCAGTCGTGGACGGCGTAGGAGTGCACGAAGTAGAAGCGCGCGTCCGCGTCCAGGCCGGCGAACAGCTCGGTGTCGGCCGGGGCCTCCACGGTGTTCCAGCCCATGTGCGGGACGATCTCGGCCTGGAGCGGCTCGACCGCGCCGGGCCACTCGTCGAGGCCCTCGGTCTCCACGCCGTGCTCGATGCCGCGCGCGAAGAGGATCTGCATGCCGACGCAGATGCCCATCACCGGGCGGCCGCCGGACAGCCGCCGGTCGATGATCCAGTCACCGCGCGCGTCGCGCAGGCCCTTCATGCAGGCGGCGAAGGCGCCGACGCCCGGCACCAGCAGGCCGTCGGCGTTCATGGCCCGGTCGAAGTCACGGGTGATCTCGACGTCGGCGCCGGTCCGCGCGAGGGCGCGCTCGGCGGAGCGGACGTTGCCGAAGCCGTAGTCGAAGACGACGACCTTCTTGTTCACGGCGCTCAACTCCACACCTCCAGCCGCATGACGCCCGCCACGAGACACATCGCGGCGGCGATCGAGAGCAGCACGATCAGGCTCTTGGGCATCTCCTGCTTGACGAAGGAGATGATGCCGCCGACCAGGAACAGGCCGACGACGATCAGGATGGTCGACAGACCGTTCACAGGGCGCCCTTCGTGGAGGGCAGGATGCCCGCCGCGCGCGGGTCGCGCTCCGAGGCGTAGCGCAGGGCGCGGGCCAGGGCCTTGAACTGGCACTCCACGATGTGGTGCGCGTTGCGCCCGTAGGGCACGTGCACGTGCAGCGCGATCTGGGCCTGGGCGACGAAGGACTCCAGGATGTGCCGGGTCATCGTGGTGTCGTACTCGCCGATCATCGGCGCCATGTTCTCGGGCTCGGTGTGCACGAGGTACGGGCGGCCGGAGAGGTCGACGGTGACCTGGGCGAGGGACTCGTCCAGCGGGACCGTGCAGTTGCCGAAGCGGTAGATGCCCACCTTGTCGCCGAGGGCCTGCTTGAAGGCGGCGCCCAGGGCGAGGGCGGTGTCCTCGATGGTGTGGTGGGAGTCGATGTGCAGGTCGCCCTCGGTCTTCACGGTGAGGTCGAACAGGCCGTGCCGGCCGAGCTGGTCGAGCATGTGGTCGTAGAAGCCGACCCCGGTCGCCACGTCGACCTTGCCGCTGCCGTCGAGGTCGATCTCGACGACGACCGAGGTCTCCTTGGTCACTCGCTCCACGCGTCCCACGCGGTTCATGCGCTCTGCTCCTTCGGGGGTGTGGGGGTGGCCCCCACAAAGCTCGTCAGTTCACGGACCGCGTCCAGGAACGCGTCGTTCTCTTCGGGGGTTCCGGCGGTGACCCGCAGCCAGCCGGGCACGCCGTTGTCCCGGACCAGGACGCCCCGGTCGAGGATCTTCCGCCAGACCGTGTGCGCGTCGGCGAACCGGCCGAACTGCACGAAGTTGGCGTCCGAGGCGGTCACCTCGTAGCCGAGCGCGAGCAGTTCGGCGACCAGCCGGTCGCGCTCGGCCTTCAGCTGCTCGACGTACTTCAGCAGCGTGTCGGTGTGCTCCAGGGCGGCCAGCGCGGTCGCCTGGGTGACGGCCGACAGGTGGTACGGCAGCCGCACCAGCTGGACGGCGTCCACGACGGCCGGGTGCGCGGCGAGGTAGCCGAGGCGCAGGCCGGCCGCGCCGAAGGCCTTCGACATCGTCCGCGAGACGACGAGATTCGGCCGACCTTCGAGCAGCGGCAGCAGCGAGTCGCCGTGGCTGAACTCGATGTACGCCTCGTCCACGATCACCATCGACGGCTTGGCGGCCTGGGCCGCCTCGTACAGCGCGACGACGGTCTCGCCGGGGACGGCGGTGCCGGTGGGGTTGTTGGGGGTGGTGACGAAGACGACGTCGGGGCGGTGCTCGGCGATCGCCTTCTCGGCCGCCGCGAGGTCGATGGTGAAGTCCTCGTGGCGCGGGCCGGAGATCCATCCGGTGCCGGTGCCGCGCGCGATGAGCCCGTGCATCGAGTAGGAGGGCTCGAAGCCGATGGCCGTGCGGCCCGGCCCGCCGAAGGTCTGCAGCAGTTGCTGGATGACCTCGTTGGAGCCGTTGGCCGCCCAGACGTCGGCCGGGCCGACCTCGTGGCCGGACGTGTCCGTCAGGTACCGGGCGAGCTGCGTGCGCAGCTCCACCGCGTCCCGGTCCGGGTAGCGGTTGAGGTGGCGGGCCGCCTCGCGCACCCGCTCCGCGATCCGCTCGACCAGCGGCTCGGGCAGCGGGTACGGGTTCTCGTTGGTGTTCAGCCGTACGGGGACGTCCAGCTGGGGCGCGCCGTAGGGGGACTTGCCACGCAGCTCGTCCCGTACGGGGAGATCGTCGATTCCGAAGCTCACTTGCTCGTCGGTACCTTCCACCCGAACCGTGCCTTGATCGCCGCGCCGTGCGCGGGCAGGTCCTCCGCCTCCGCCAGGGTCACCACGTGGTGCGCGACCTCGGCCAGCGCCTCCCGCGTGTAGTCCACGATGTGGATGCCGCGCAGGAAGGACTGGACGGACAGGCCGGAGGAGTGGCAGGCGCAGCCGCCGGTGGGAAGGACGTGGTTGGACCCGGCCGCGTAGTCGCCCAGCGACACCGGCGCCCAGGGTCCGATGAAGATCGCGCCCGCGTTCTGCACCCGGTCGGCCACGGCGGCGGCGTCGGCCGTCTGGATCTCCAGGTGCTCGGCGCCGTAGGCGTCGACCACGCGCAGGCCCTCGTCGACGCCGTCGACGAGCACGATCGCGGACTGCTTGCCCTTGAGCGCCGGCACGATCCGGTCGTCGATGTGCTTGGTGGCCGCGACCTGCGGCTCCAGCTCCTTCTCGACCGCGTCCGCGAGCTCGGCGGAGTCGGTGACCAGGACGGCGGCGGCCAGCGGGTCGTGCTCGGCCTGGCTGATCAGGTCGGAGGCGACGTGCACCGGGTCGGCCGTGGAGTCCGCGAGGACCGCGATCTCGGTGGGGCCGGCCTCGGCGTCGATGCCGATCCTGCCGGTGAAGTAGCGCTTGGCGGCGGCGACCCAGATGTTGCCGGGCCCGGTGACCATGTCGGCGGGCGGGCAGGACTCGGTGCCGTACGCGAACATCGCGACGGCGGTGGCGCCGCCGGCCGCGTAGACCTCGTCGACGCCGAGCAGGGCGCAGGCGGCGAGGATCGTCGGGTGCGGGAGGCCCCCGAACTCGGCCTGCGCCGGGGAGGCGAGGGCGATGGACTCGACGCCGGCCTCCTGCGCGGGCACGACGTTCATGACGACGGAGGACGGGTAGACCGACCGGCCGCCCGGCGCGTACAGGCCGACGCGCCCGACGGGCACCCACTTCTCGGTGACCGAGCCGCCGGGCACGACCTGGGTCGTGTGGGTGGTACGGCGCTGCGCGCGGTGGACGAGGCGGGCGCGGCGGATGGACTCCTCGAGGGCGGCGCGCACGGCCGGGTCGAGTTCCTCCAGGGCGCGGGTGAGGGCCGCGGCGGGCACCCGGACCCGGTCGAGGCGGACGCCGTCGAACTTCTCGGCGAAGTCGATCAGCGCCGCGTCGCCCCGATGATGCACGGCCTCGCAGATCGGACGCACCTTCTCGAGGGCGGCCGAGACGTCGAAGTCGGCTCGGGGCAGCAGGTCGCGCAGGGCGGGTCCCTCGGGGAGGGCGTCGCCGCGCAGATCGATTCGGGAGATCACGTCGTCAATTCTCTCAGACCGGCATCGGAGGTCGGTCGCGCGTCCCAGTGGCTGATACACACCGCGGCCGGATTCGGAAGATCCCCTTCACGGTTAGCGTTCGTGACGTCACCCAGCGGGCATGAACGGTTGTGCGAAACCCGTGAGCCGACGGGCGGCAGGAGGGACGGGACAGCGTGACCGAGGGGGCCGGCATCCGCACCGGGGACGTGCCGGAGGATCTGACCGCCGCCGAGGCCGGCATGTGGCAGGCCTTCCGCAACGGCAGCGTGTACGACCTGAGCAGCGGGGACACGGTCGTCGACGACCCGCACGGCGGACATCCCTGGGGCGCGGCGCGGACCGTGCGGGCGCGGATCGTGGCCTGGCTGCTGCTGGACGGACCGCCCGCGCTCGCGGGCCGGGTCTCCTCGCTCAAGCTGGTCGGCGTGCAAATCAGCGGCACGCTCGACGTGGCGGGCGGCACGGTGGTGCCGTACGTCGAGATGAAGCGCTGCCGGTTCGAGCAGGACGTGCTGCTGCCGGAGGCGCGGGTGACGACGCTGCGCATGGTGGACTGCTCGGTCCCGCGGCTGGAGGCGGCCCGGCTGCAGACGGAGGGCGACCTGCACCTGCCCCGCTGCCGCTTCCACAACGGCGTCCGGCTCACCGACGCGCACATCGGCACGGACCTGCTGCTCAACCAGGCGATCGTCTACCGCGACCGCACCGGCCGCTCGGTCTCCGCCGACGGCCTGACCGTCGGCCAGGACCTCCAGGCCGAGCTGCTCGAGTCGCACGGCGAGCTGCGGCTGCGCAGCGCCAAGATCGGCGTGTCGCTGAGTCTGCGCGGGGCGCGGCTGGTCAACCCGTACACCCGGTTCGCGCTGAACGCGCCCCGGCTGACCGTCGAGCGCTCCCTGTACCTCACCCCGGCGGGCATCGGCGGCCACGCGCTGAGCGGCACGACACCCGCGCGCGGGACCCGCGTCCAGCGCTTCGAGTGCCGGGGCGGGGTGCGGCTGGACGACGGGCGGTTCGGAGACGCCGTCGACCTGGAGCGGGCCCGGTTCGACCTCACCGACGAGCAGGAGTTGTCGCTGCGCCGGGTGCAGACCCCCGAGCTGCGCTTTCTCGGCGAGGGGCCGCGGCGCGGCAAGGTGGTGCTGTCGGGCGCGCGGGTGGTCAACCTGGTGGACCGGGCGAGCGCCTGGCCGGGGCCCGGCAACCTGCACATGGGCGGCTTCGGCTACGAGAACCTGGTGCCGCAGGGCCCGTTCCCGCTGGCGGAGCGGCTGGGGTGGGTGGCCGCCGCGACCGCCGAGTACAACCCGGAGCCGTACGAGCGGCTGGCGGCGGTGCTGCGGACGGGCGGGGAGGACGAGGACGCCCGCGAGGTGCTGCTCGCCAAGCAGCGCCGCCGCCGCGAGACCCTGCCGCCGGCCGCGAAGCTCTGGGGGTACGCGCAGGACTGGACGGTGGCCTACGGGTACCGGCCCGGCCGGGCCGCGGTGTGGATGGCGGTGCTGTGGGCGGCGGGTTCGCTGGCCTTCGCGCACGCCGACCATCCCCCCGTCAACCGCGAGGGCCATCCGCCCTGGAACCCGGCGCTCTTCGCCCTCGACCTGCTGCTTCCCGTCATCGACCTGGGGCAGGCCGGCCAGTGGCGGCTGTACGGCGGCTGGCAGTGGGTGCAGGCGGCGATGATCCTGCTGGGCTGGACCCTGGCGACGACGGTGGCGGCGGGGGCGACCCGGATGCTGCGGCGCGGCTGACCGCGGGGGCGACCCGGCTGCTGCGGCGCGGCTGACCGCGGGGGCGGCCGGGACTGCCAGGGCTGCCGGGACTGCGGGGCTGCCGGGACTACCGGGACTACCGGGACTACCGGGACTACCGGGACTGCCGTCCCCACCCTGCGGCGGCGGAGACCACGGTCGGCGAACGGCGGGGAACAGCAGCCGGTGAACAGTTGCCGAACAGTTACCTTTTACCTGTCCTTGACCTGGGGGCGCACAACTTTCCACAGGTTCGCCTTACCCCCTGGCGCTCTGCCCACCAGCGGCTTTTCAATGGCGAAACCATGGCTCTGCTGCCCCCCTTCCACCGCGCTTCCCGGACGGCCGCGTCCCGGACGGCGCGGTCCGCCGCCCCCCACCCCGTCGCAGGGCTCCCGGCCGACGACGAGGTGCTCCTCGACGTGCCCGACGACCGGCTCGGCCCCGCGCTGGTCGAGGCCGCGCGGGGCGGGTACCAGGCCGCCGCCGCCCTGCTCTCCGGCGTCCGCGAGCGGGCCGAGTGGGAGTACCGCGACCGGTACGCCACCCGTCTGGCCGCCTTCGCCGACGCCCGGCCCGAGTGGTTCGAGCAGTGGCGCGCCGCCGCCCCGCGCGACCCGGACGTGCTGCTGGTCACCGCCCAGCTCGCGGTGGACCGCGCCTGGCGCTCGCCCGCCCGGGCGGAGCTGCTGCGCGAGGTCAGTCCGCTGATCACGGCGGCCGCGCAGAGCGACATCCGCGACCCGGTGCCGTGGCGGATCGCCCTGGACCACGCGCGCGGGGCGAACGCCGGGCACAAGTACTTCGAGGAGCTGTGGGAGGCCGCGGTGCGCCGCGCCCCGCACCACTACGGCTGCCATGTCGCCGCCAAGCGCTACCTGGCCGAGTCCTGGCACGGCTCCCACCGCGAGTGCTTCGACTTCGCCGACCGGGCCGCGCAGGACGCGCCCGCGGGCTCCCTGGTGCAGGCGCTGCCGGTGCGGGCCGCCTTCGCCTACCTCACCGACGGCTGCGGGCCCCAGGTGCCGCGCGAGCGCCTCGAGGCGGCCGCCGACCGGGCCGTCGACCTCTCCGCCCGGTTCCCGGCCGCCGACCCCTGGCCGGCCGAGATCCGCAACCTGCTGACGTACGTCCTGGTCCGTCTCGACCGGCGCGACGACGCCCTCGACCAGCTGCGGCTGATCGGCCCGTACGCCACGTCGTTCCCCTGGGGACGGCTGTCCGACGACCCGCTGGGACACTTCCTGGCGGTGCGCGAGGGTGTGTGCTCGGGGGTGCCCTGGCAGGCCCTGGGGCATCCACGGAACGGGCACGGGGAACGGGCCCGCCCCGGGGACCACTAGGCTTCTGCGGCGTGACCACCGTCCGGCTGCCGCTCTTCCCCCTGAACACGGTGCTGTTCCCGGGGCTCGTGCTCCCGCTCAGCGTCTTCGAGGAGCGCTATCGCGCCCTGATGCGCGATCTGCTCAAGTCCCCCGAGGAGGAACCCCGCCGGTTCGCCGTCGTGGCGATCCGCGACGGCCACGAGGTGGCGCCCAGCGCACCGGGCCTGCCCGATCCGACGGCGCCGGCCCGGCGGGGGCCCGCGGCCGGCTTCGGCGACGACCCGGCCAAGGCGTTCCACGGGTTCGGGTGCGTCGCCGACGCGGCGACGATCCGCGAGCGGGCCGACGGCACCTTCGAGGTGCTGGCGACCGGCACGACCCGGGTGCGGCTGCTGTCGGTGGACGCCTCCGGGCCGTATCTGACGGCGGAGCTGGAGGAGCTCCCGGAGGAGCCCGGCGACGAGGCTGGCGCGCTCGCGGAGGGTGTGCTGCGGGCTTTCCGCAAGTACCAGAAGCGGCTGGCGGGCGCCCGGGAGCGGTCGCTGTCGACGGGGGCGGACCTCCCCGACGAGCCGTCGGTGGTCTCGTACCTGGTGGCGGCCGCGATGATGCTGGACATCCCGACCAAGCAGCGGCTCCTCCAGGCCCCGGACACCGCCTCCCGGCTGCGCGACGAGCTGAAACTCCTGCGCACGGAGACGGCCATCATCCGTAGCCTGCCCTCGCTGCCCGCGGCCGAGCTCACGCGCGGGCCCACCAGTCTCAACTGACGTCACCACCAGAAGGCCCGCATGGCGAAGAAGTCGAAGAAGCAGCAGCAGTCCGGCGGCACGCCCGCCACGGTGGCCCTGACGGCCGCGGGCGTGGACTTCACGGTCCACGCCTACGACCACGACCCGAGCCACCCCTCCTACGGCGAGGAGGCGGCCGAGGCGATGGGCGTCTCCCCCGACCGGGTGTTCAAGACGCTCGTCGCGGACGTCGACGGCACCCTGACCGTGGCGGTGGTCCCGGTCGCCGGTTCCCTGGACCTGAAGGCCCTCGCGTCGGCGGTCGGCGGCAAGCGGGCCGCCATGGCCGACCCGGTCCTGGCGGAACGCACCACCGGCTACGTCCGCGGGGGCATCTCACCGCTGGGCCAGCGCAAGAAGCTCCCCACGGTGCTCGACGACTCCGCGAGCGCGCACGCCACCATCTGCGTCTCGGCGGGCCGGCGCGGCCTGGAGGTCGAACTGTCCCCCACCGACCTGGCCACCCTCACCGGGGCGGTCCTGGCCCCCGTCGGACGCACCTGACCCCCGCACCGACGCCCGACAACCACGGCCCCGGCCCCGGCCGGGGCCGTGGCCGGGGCCGGCCCCGGCCGGAACCCGGCCCCCGGACCCCGGGGCCCCCGGCCCTGCGAACGCCGGCAGCGCACTACCCGAGACGGCGCGGCGCCGGCACGGCGGACTCGGCCCGACACGGCGGACTCGGCCCGACACGGCGGACTCGGCCCGACACAGTGGACCCGGCCCCGCTCGGCCCGGCCCGGCTCGGCCCGGCCCGGCCCGGCCCGGCTGCCGGACAGTGGCCACCGGCGTGGTGCCGAACCCGCCCGTGCCCCTCGCCGCTGAGCAAGCCGAGCAAGCCTCCGGCCGGGCAGCCGCACCGCCAGGCGTCCGGACGGCGTCCCGCCGCCGGACGCCCCGGCAGCACCCGAGCGGGCGCCGCCCCTTACGCGGACGGGCCCTCGTAGGGCTTCGGGTACGGCCCCTGCCCGCCGTAGGGCTCCGGGTCGCGTGGGCCGAACAGGGCCAGGAGGCCGAGGTGGACCAGCAGCGCCGCCACGGACCAGATCACGAGCGCGCTCTTCGCACCCAGTTCGAGGGGGGCGGAGAACGTCACGCCCTTGCCCACCTCCTTCGCCCGGGCGAGGACGTCGTCGGCGGGGCCGAGCCAGACGCCCAGGCGCCAGGCCAGGAGCGAGCCGAGCAGACCGCCCAGGGCCAGCCCCACCACCAGCGGCACGCCGCCGCGCCGCCGCCACCCGAACACGGCCAGCGCGCTCACGGCGCCGCAGGCCAGGGCCAGCAGCGTGAACGTACCGTCCACGCCGACGGCCTGCTCGCCCTCACTGTCCTCGAGGTAGACCACCCAGTCGCCGTCCACCACGTCCCCCACCAGCGGCACGCGCGGCGCGAGCCACACCCACAGCAGGCCGAGCAGCACACCGGCGAGGGCGACCAGCACGGTGACCACGGCGGCTTCCCGCACCTCGGTCCTCATCCCGGGCCCGTCCTGGCCGTACGCGGCGGGCGGGCCGGCCGCACCCGGGTGGCCGCCGGGCGCCGGCGGCCAGGCCTGGTGCGGGGAGGGTTCGTGCGGGGGCGGCGGCGGGGTCAGCGGTGCGGTCACCCTGACATCGTGCCAGGCCCGCCCCGGCGGCGCGTCACCGGACGGCGGCCCGGCGGTAGGCCCAGGTGGCGACGGCCAGCGAGACGACGCCGACACCCGCGCAGACCGCGAGGTCGCCGAGGACGAACGCCCAGTCGGGGCTCGGCCGGAAGGTCCGCGCGAAGGCCTCGACGCCGTACGTCGACGGCAGCAGGTCACGGGTGAAGCGCACCGGCTCCGGCATCCGGTCGGGCGGCAGCACGCCGAGGAGCAGCGCCGCCGACATGCCCAGCTGCCCCAGCACGGTGGCCAGCTCCGGACGGGGCGCGAGCAGCCCGAAGGCCGCGCCGAGCCCGGACAGCGCGGCGCCCGCCAGCGGGATCACCGCCGCGAGCACCCACAGATGGGTCAGCGGCAGCCCGAACAGCACGCACCCGAAGACGGCCGTGACCAGCGTCCCCGGCACGGTGAAGGAGGCGTACGCGCCGGCCGCGCCCAGCACCACGGCCGCGGGCGGCACGGGGAGCGTCGCGTAGTGGTCCAGCCCCCCGCTCGCCCGGAGCTGCCCGAAGTACTGCGCGAGCAGGTTCAGCGCGACGAAGGCGACGACGAGGACCGCCGAGCCCGCCACCACGGCCTCCGCCTCGCGCCCGCCGTCCACGACGCCCCGCATCATGATCAGGATGCCGACCGACTGGAAGGTCGCCACGAACAGCAGCGGGATGCGCGCCACGCGCGCGCGGGACAGCTGCGCCCGGTACACGGCGACCAGCGACGGCCACAGCCTCGCACGCGGCCCGAGCTCGGCCGCCTCCCGGACCGGCTGCTCGTCCACGGCCCGGACGCTGCCCGGCAGAACCTCTGCGGGTACGACACTCACGTCGCGTCGCTTCCCTTCTCGGAGTCCACTCCGTCAGTCGTCCTGTTCGGTACGGATGCGATGGCCGCCGTACTCACACCCTCACCAGTCCCTGTCCCGCGGCGCCGCCCAGCGCCAGGTAGACGTCCTCCAGGCTCGGCGTCGCCAGGGTGAAGTCGTCCAGGGCGGCGAAGGCGGCTCCGCCGGTGACGGTGGCGACGACCGCGCGGGCCTCCTCGGGGGCCAGCCGCAGCGTCCAGCGGCGCCCGGACTCCACGGCGCGTTCCCGCAGCGCGGCGACCTCGGGCACGTCCAGCGGTGCCCGCTCGCGCCACACCAGTTCCACCCGTACCTCGCCCGCGACCTGCTCCTTGAGCCCGGTGGGCGTGTCGCAGGCGATGACCCGGCCCCGGTCGAGGACGGCGACCCGGTCGAGCACGGTCTCGGCCTCGATGACGTTGTGGGTGACGAGCAGGACGGTCGTGCCGCGCTCGGCGCGCCGCCGGTCCACGGCGGACCACACGGCCCGCCGGGCGACGGGGTCCATGCCCGTGGTGGGCTCGTCCAGCACCAGCAGCGGCCGCTCCCCCACCAGGGCGGTCGCGAAGCAGGCGAGCCGCCGCTGCCCGCCGGACAGCTTCCGCAGCGGCCGCCCGGCGATCGGGGTCAGCCCGAGTTCGTCGAGCACGGCGTCCCGCTCCCGGCGCGCCTGCCGCACGTCGAGGCCGCGCAGACGCGCGGTGGTCTCGGCGGCGAGGGAGACGGTGAGCTCGTCCAGGGCGGTGGACTCCTGGCCGAGGTAGGCGAGGATGCGCGCGGCCCGCTCGGGGTGGCGCAGGATGTCGTGGCCGAGGATCTCCACGCTGCCCGTGTCGGGCCGCATCAGCCCGGTCACCTGCCGGACCAGGGTGGACTTGCCGGCCCCGTTCGGGCCGAGCAGCCCGAAGATCTCCCCGCGCCGGACCTCCAGCCGTACGTCGTCGGTGGCGCGCACCTCGGGGGTGGCGGGGGTGCCACGCCGGGCCCGTACCGCCGGATAGGTCTTGGTCAGGTTGCGCACGGCACACACGACCTCGCCCCTGGGCCGGACTGCCGGTGCCGCGCGCGTACTCACAAAGGACGAGACTAAGGGGTCGGCGACCGCCGCTCGCGTCGGGGGGCGTCCCGAGTGCCCCGCTCAGTCCCCGGCGGGCGCGTGCTCGGCGGCCGTACGCACGTCGACCTCGCGCCAGAAGCCCGCCCGGATGGCGTAGCGGTCGTGTTCGTCGATCTGGTCGTCCTTGTGCGCGAGCAGGCCGAAGCGGGCCGCGTACCGCAGCAGCTCGCCGTCGATGCGGTGGGGGATCCGCGGATACATCCCGGACAGCTTCTGGAGGTGGCTCTGGTCGCCGAGCCGCTCCGTCCAGCGCCGGGCGAAGACCTGCCCCACCTCGTACGGGTCGCCGCCGACGGTGGTGATGTCCTCCTCGCGGTCGGCCCACCGCTGCTCGGCGGTGGTGAGCTGGGCGAGGGTGGGCATCGAGGCGGCCTCGGAGGGTTCGGCGGCGACGCCGGGCCGGTCGACCCAGCCCTTGTCGGAGGACCAGCGCAGGGTGGCGGTCGTGGGGTGCTGGACGGCCTGCGGGCCGGGGGCGCGTAGCGCGGCGAGGTCCTTGGGGGTGGGGACGCCCTTGGGGGCGGGGATCCGTTCCTGCGGCGCGTCGCCGTCGGACGGGGCCGCGGGCGCGTGGTCGCTCTCCTCGGACGGCCGGCCGTCGGCGTGGCCGAGCCCGGAGTCGGGCAGCGGCGCGGAAAGGATCGCGGCGATCTCGGGGCGGGGCGCGGGCGGCGGCGCGCAGATCCCGCCGAGGTCCTTGGCGCGGACGGCCTTGGTGATCCACGTACGGTCCAGCACGCGCCGCTCGTCGGCCTCGGCGACGAGGTCCTCGGACTGGTTGTAGTCGCCGTCGGCGGCCTGGACGGCCCACAGGTGGACGGCGACGCCGTGCTCCTTGGCGGCCATCATGCCGGGCAGCAGATCGCCGTCGCCGGTGACGAGGACGACGTCGGAGCAGGCGCGGTTGCGGGCCAGCTCGGTCAGTTCGGCGTGCATGGCGGCGTCGACGCCCTTCTGCGCCCAGCGGCCGTCGCTGCGGGTCAGGGCGCCCAGCCGGACGGTCACCCGGGGCATCACACGCAGCCTGCGGTGCTCGGGCTGGGGGACGCGGTCGGGGGCGCCGTCGAACCAGTAGATGCGCAGCAGCGGCCGTTGCGTCTCGGACTCGGCCTGTTCGCGCAGGCCCTGGACGAGGGCGGGGTGGTCGACGGTGATCCGGGACCGCGACGGCTCTCCGGCGAGGAGACTCGCGGCGGCCCCCAGCAGATACCCGGCGTCCACCAGGACGATGCAGCGGTCCACACGACTCACCCTCTTCCTGGGAGGTTTGCTCAGGGCCTGCTTCGAGTCTGCCCGACGGCGCGGAGGTTAACGGTCCGAACTCGATCTTCGGCGTGGCGTTTCGGCGTCGTTCACCCCGACCACCCCTGTCACAGACGGTAATTATCCGACATGCGCGGTAAGTCGGGCTATGTGAATCTGAATCCGGCCCTGGCCCCTAGACCCCCAACAGGAGGCAGATCCCCATGGCCAAGAACAAGAACCGTGACCGTAAGCAGCCGCAGCCCGAGCGCACCGGCCAGAGCACCCAGCAGAGCACGCTGGAGCCGCAGGACGAACAGCGCACCACCCAGGTGACGCCCGGTGACGTCACCCACGGCAAGGGGCGCGGCAAGCGCTTCGGTCACAACTAGCGTCTGGGTGACGGGCTTTCGAGCCTTGCAGATACCGAGGGGCGCACCCGGAGCCGGGTGCGCCCCTCGCGCCTGTCGTCCGCGTCCGCTCAGCCCGCCAGGCAGGACGGGCCGAGCAGCACCTTCAGGTCGCCGAAGAGCGCCGGGTCGGGCTTGACCCGGTGTCGGTCCAGGCGCAGCACGGTCGTCCTGGTCGGGCCCTGGAGCTTGATCCGGACCTCGCTGTCGCCCTTGTGGTGGGTGAGGATCTCGCCGAGGCGGCTGACCATCGGCGGGGTGACCTTCACGGCCGGGATGGTGAGGATCACCGGCGCGTTGGTGCCCGCGGTGGACAGGTCCGGGACCATCAGCTCCATCGCGACGAGCCGCGGCACGTCCTCCCGCTTGTCGAGGCGGCCCTTGACGAACACCACGGCGTCCTCGACGAGTTGGGTGGACACCAACTGGTAGGTCGCCGGGAAGAACATGCACTCGATGGAGCCGGCGAGGTCCTCGACGGTGGCGATCGCCCAGGCGTTGCCCTGCTTGGTCATCTTGCGCTGGAGGCCGGAGATGATGCCGCCGATGGTGACGACCGCGCCGTCGGCGTGCTCGCCCCCGGTGAGCTGGGCGATGCCCGCGTCGGCCTTGTCCGACAGCACGTGCTCCAGGCCGAACAGCGGGTGGTCGGAGACGTAGAGGCCGAGCATCTCGCGCTCCTGCGCGAGGAGGTAGGTCTTCTCCCACTCCTCGGTGGTGAACTCGACGTCGAGGCCGAAGCCGGGCTCGCTGCTCTCCTCCTCGCCCATGCCGCCGAAGAGGTCGAACTGGCCCTCGGCCTCCTTGCGCTTGACCGCGACCACGTTGTCGATCATCGGCTCGAAGTGCGCGGTGAGGCCCTTGCGGGTGTGCCCCAGGGTGTCGAACGCCCCCGCCTTGATCAGCGACTCCGTGGTGCGCTTGTTGCAGGCGACCGCCTCCACCTTGTCGAGGTAGTCGGGGAAGGAGGCGTACTTGCCCTTGGCCTTGCGGCTCTTGATGATCGACTCGACCACGTTCGTGCCGACGTTGCGCACGGCTTCGAGGCCGAAGAGGATCACGTCGTCGCCCTGCGCGGCGAAGTTGTGCACCGACTCGTTGACGTTCGGCGGGAGCACCTTGATGCCCATGCGGCGGCACTCGTTGAGGTAGACGGCCGACTTGTCCTTGTCGTCCTTGACCGAGGTGAGCAGCGCGGCCATGTACTCGGCGGGGTGGTTCGCCTTGAGGTAGGCGGTCCAGTACGAGACCAGGCCGTACGCGGCCGAGTGCGCCTTGTTGAAGGCGTAGCCGGCGAAGGGCACCAGCACGTCCCACAGGGCCTGGATCGCTTCGTCGCTGTAGCCGTTCCTCTGGGCGCCGGCCTGGAAGATGGTGAAGTTCTTCGCCAGTTCGTCGGGCTTCTTCTTGCCCATCACGCGGCGCAGGATGTCGGCCTCGCCGAGCGAGTAGCCGGCGATGATCTGGGCGGCCTTCTGCACCTGCTCCTGATAGACGATCAGGCCGTAGGTGACGGCCAGGACCTCTTCGAGGGGCTCCTCCAGCTCCTTGTGGATCGGGGTGATCTCCTGGAGCTTGTTCTTGCGGAGCGCGTAGTTGGTGTGCGAGTCCATGCCCATCGGGCCGGGACGGTAGAGCGCCGAGACGGCGGAGATGTCCTCGAAGTTGTCGGGCTTCATCAGGCGCAGCAGCGAGCGCATGGGGCCGCCGTCGAACTGGAAGACGCCGAGGGTGTCGCCGCGCTGGAGCAGTTCGAAGGTCGTCGGATCGTCGAGCGGGAGGCTCAGCAGATCGATGTCGATGCCCTTGTTGGACTTCACCATCTTGACGGCGTCGTCCATGATCGTGAGGTTGCGCAGGCCGAGGAAGTCCATCTTCAGCAGGCCGAGCGACTCGCAGCTCGGGTAGTCCCACTGGGTGATGGTCACGCCGTCGGTGTGCCTCACCCACACGGGCACGTGCTCGGTGATGGTCTCGCTGGACATGATCACGCCGGCGGCGTGCACGCCCATCTGCCGGACCAGGCCCTCGACGCCCTTGGCGGTGTCGATGACCTTCTTCACGTCCGGCTCGTTCTCGTACATCCCGCGGACCTCGCCCGCCTCCGAGTACCGGGGGTGGGACGGGTCCGTGATGCCGTTGAGGTCGATGCCCTTGCCGAGGACGTCGGCGGGCATGGCCTTGGTGATGCGGTCGCCCATCGCGTACGGGTAGCCCAGCACGCGCGCGGAGTCCTTGATCGCGTTCTTGGCCTTGATCTTGCCGTAGGTGCCGATCATGGCGACCTTGTCGGCGCCGTACTTCTCCGTCACGTACCTGATCACCTCGACGCGCCTGCGCTCGTCGAAGTCGATGTCGACGTCGGGCATGGAGACGCGCTCGGGGTTGAGGAACCGCTCGAAGATCAGGCCGTGCGGGATCGGGTCGAGGTCGGTGATGCCCATGGCGTAGGCGACGATCGAGCCGGCCGCGGAGCCTCGGCCGGGGCCGACCGCGATGCCGTTGTTCTTGGCCCACATGATGAAGTCGGCGACGACGAGGAAGTACCCCGGGAACCCCATCTGGATGATGACGTCCATCTCGTACTCGACCTGCTTCTGCCGGTCCTCGGGGATGCCGCCCGGGAAGCGGCGCTCCATGCCCCGGCGGACCTCCTCCTTGAACCAGGTGACCTCGGTGTAGCCCTCGGGGATGTCGAACTTCGGCATGAGGTTCCTGGCCTCGAACATGCCGGTGGTGTCGATCTGCTCGGCCACCAGGAGGGTGTTGCGGCAGCCCTCCTGCCAGGCGTCCGAGGAGTCGATGGCGTACATCTCGTCCGTGGACTTCAGGTAGTAGCCGGTGCCGTCGAACTTGAAGCGGTCGGGGTCGGAGAGGTTCTTGCCGGTCTGGATGCACAGCAGCGCGTCGTGCGCGGTCGCCTCGTGCGCGTAGGTGTAGTGCGAGTCGTTGGTCACCAGCGGCGGGATGCCGAGCTTCTTGCCGATCTCCAGCAGACCGTCGCGGACCCGGCGCTCGATCTCGATGCCGTGGTCCATCAGCTCCAGGAAGTAGCGGTCCTTGCCGAAGATGTCCTGGTAGTCGGCGGCCGCCTTCAGTGCCTCGTCGTACTGGCCGAGGCGCAGCCGGGTCTGGAGCTCGCCGGAGGGGCAGCCGGTGGAGGCGATGAGCCCCTCGGACCACTGGGAGATGGTCTCCTTGTCCATCCGGGGCCACTTCTGCAGCCAGCCCTCGGCGTACGCGTCGGAGGAGAGCCGGAAGAGGTTGTGCAGACCGGTGGCGTTCGCCGCCCAGATCGTCTTGTGGGTGTAGCCGCCCGAGCCGGAGACGTCGTCCCGCTTCTGGTGCGGCTGGCCCCACTGGATCTTGCGCTTGTTCCGCCGCGACTCGGGCGCGACGTACGCCTCGATCCCGATGATCGGGGTGACTCCGGCCTTCTTCGCGGAGTGGAAGAAGTCGTACGCCCCGTGCAGGTTGCCGTGGTCGGACATGGCGATGTGCGTCATGCCCATCTCGTTGCACGCGTCGAACATGTCCTTCAGCCGCGCGGCACCGTCCAGCAGCGAGTACTGGGTGTGGACGTGCAGGTGCGTGAACGGCGGCTTCGACACGGCGGGGCCTCCCAGGGAAACAGACGACGACGGACCGGCGGACAGTCCGGGGGTCAGCGTCGAAGTCTATGCCTCGCCACTGACACCCCGAGGGCTCCCCCGCGTACCTTCACTGCGGGGGCCGTGGGCACTTTCACACACCCCGGCCCGTTGGATACGACAGAAACGCTGTCGTACACGTCTTGCACCAGGAGGCACCCCGCGATGTCGGTCCCGCAGCTCAACGAGGAGCCTCGCGGCGAGGAGATCCTCGCCGTCTTCGACACCGCCTTCGGCGCGCTCCTGGCCGCCGACCCGGCCGCGTTCCGGGTGAAGTTCCGGAAGATGGCGGCCTCGGCGTTCGCGTTCTACCGGGGCACGGCGGCGCTGTTCTACCACGACCTGGACCGGGAGAACGCCGGGCGGGGCGCCGGGAAGGTGCTCAGCGGGCCGTACCTCGACGAGCGCACCTCGCGCGTGTGGATCCACGGCGACCTGCACGCGGAGAACTTCGGCACCTACATGGACGCCACCGGCCGCCTGATCTTCAACGTCAACGACTTCGACGAGGCGTACGTCGGCCCCTTCACCTGGGACCTGAAGCGCTTCGCCGCCTCGATCGCCCTCATCGGGTACGCGAAGGCGCTCGGCGACGACCAGATCACCGACCTGGTGGAGGTGTACGCGGGCGCGTACCGCGAGCGGATCCGCGCGCTGGCCACCGGCGCCAAGGACGACGAGGTGCCGCCGTTCACCCTGGACAGCGCCCAGGGTCCGCTGCTGGACGCCCTGCGCGACGCCCGCTCCCTGACCCGCTTCGGGCTGCTGGAGTCCATGACCGAGATCCGCGACTTCGAGCGCCGCTTCGCGCCCGGGGGCGGCTCCATCGAGCTGGACGCGGCCACGCGCTACAAGGTTCTGGCCGCCTTCGACGGCTACCTGGAGACGCTGCCGGAGACGTCGCTGACCCGCCCGGACTCCTACCGGGTGAAGGACGTCGTCGGGCGGCGCGGCATCGGCATCGGCTCGGCCGGCCTGCCGTCGTACAACATCCTCCTGGAGGGCCACAGCGACGCCCTGGAGAACGATGTCGTGATCTACATCAAGCAGGCCCAGACCCCGGCCGTCTCCCGGCACGTCACCGACCCGGCGATCCGCGACTACTTCCGGCACGAGGGCCACCGCACGGTGATCTCCCAGCGCGCCCTCCAGGCGCACGCCGACCCGTGGCTGGGCTGGACCGAGCTGGACGGCGCGGGCCAGCTGGTCGCCGAGGTCTCGCCGTACGCCGTCGACCTGGACTGGGGCGACATCGACGACCCCGAGGAGATCGCGGGGGTCGTCGCCGACCTGGGCCGGGCCACGGCCGCGATGCACGCGGCGGCCGACGACACCTCCGGCGAGTCCCTGGTGCCGTTCTCCACCGAGCGGGCCATCGACGCGGCCATCGCCGCCGACGAGGACGGCTTCGCGCCCCTGCTGGTGGACTTCGCGCACGCCTACGGCGCCCGCGCGCGGGCCGACCACCAGCTCTTCGTCGACCTCTTCCGCAACGGCCGGATCCCCGGTCTGGGGCGGGACTGACCAGGTCCGGAGCGCTCACAGGGACCCTTTAGGAGTCTCTTACGGGAGCGCGTGACAGACTTCCTGCGCCATGGACATATCCGGGACCCGACTCAGAGCCGTACGCGCGGCGCTGTTCACGGCCTTCGTCGTGACGCTCAGCACCGCGTCGCACGTACTGCTGTCCCGGGCCCCGCTGCCGCTGAACACGGTGGCCGCCGTCGCGGCCGCCGTCTTCGCCCTCGCGTACGCCCTCGCGGGCCGCGAGTGCGGCTTCGGCCGGATCGCCGCCCTGCTGATCCCACTGGAGCTGGCGGCCGACACGGTCTTCACCACGGGCCAGCACGTCTGCTACGGCCGGGCCGGCGGCCCGGTCGCGGGGCCACTGGCCTCGGTGGGCTGGGACCTGCTGTGCGGTGACGGCACCCCCGTCGGGACGCCGCTGGCCCAGGTCACCGGTACCGGCACCGACCGCCTCGGCGGCCTCCTCGCGCACGCCGACCCGGCCACCGCCTGGCTGCTGCTCGGCGCCCACGTCGGCGTCGGGCTGATCGCCGCCGCCTGGCTGCGCCGCGGCGAGCGGGCCCTGGCCCAGCTGCTGCGGGCCGCCGCCGCGACCACCTTCCGGCCCCTGCTGCTGGCCGTCGCCGCCGTGACCGTCCGACGGGCCCCGGCGGCGCGCCCCCTGCCGCGGCCCACGCGCCGCGCGGTCACCGTCCGCGACCGGATCCTCGCTCACTCCCTGGGACGCCGCGGACCACCGCACCGGACCGCCCTCGTCTGACGCGGCACTCCCCTTCCCGAGGAGACCCTCGATCCCGGGCACCCCTCGACCCGAGGGAACGCTCGATCCGGGGGAGACCCTCGACCCGGGGAGACCCTCGATCCCGGGCACCCCTCGACCCGAGGGAACGCTCGATCCGGGGGAGACCCTCGACCCTCGACCCGGGAAGCCCGGGTTCCGGGAAGCCCGGGTTCCGGGAAGCCCGGCTTCCGGGAAGCCCGGCTTCCGGGAAGCCCGGCTTCCGAGCAGACGCCGGCCTCGGGGGGAGCCCCGCCCCGCGGCGAGGCGCCCCCGGCCCCGAGGGCAACACGCGCCCCAAGGGCAACACGCGCCCCGAGGGCACCCCGCGCGCCGAGCGACACCCCCGTGCCGCGTCGGCGGCCACCGGGAGCACACCAGTCCCCCACACACGTATTCCGCGCACCCGCGCGTGCGCGTCCCACAGGGAGAACACCCACATGAGCAAGCGGAACAGCCAGTCGGCGAAGACGGCGGCCCGGGAGCGGCTGCGCCTCGAACGCGAGCGCCAGGCCAAGAGGGCCAAGATCAAGCGGCAGATCGTCGTCGCCTGCTCGGTCGTCGGCGTGCTGGCGGTGGCGGGCGGCATAGGTTACGCGGTCGTCCAGGCCAACCAGCCCACCTACTGGGAAGAGGCCGAGAGCGCCAAGCTGGTCAAGCCGGCCAACACCACCGGCGAGAACGGCACGACCGTCGTCATCGGTGAGAGCACCGCCAAGAAGACCCTCGTGATGTACGAGGACCCGCGCTGCCCGATCTGCGCCCAGTTCGAGCAGACCGTCGGCTCGACGGTGAAGGCGGACTACGACGCCGGCAAGTACAAGGTCCAGTTCGTCGGCGCCACCTTCCTCGACCGGAGTCTGAGCGGCGAGGGCTCCAAGAACGCGCTGAGCGCCCTGGGCGCCGCCCTCAACGTCAGCCCCGAGGCCTTCCTGGAGTACAAGACCGCGCTGTACTCGGCGAAGTACCACCCCGAGGAGTCCGACGACAAGTTCAAGGACGACAGCTACCTGATCAAGGTGGCGAACACGGTCTCCGCGCTGAAGGGCAACACCAAGTTCCAGAACGCCGTGAAGGACGGCACGTTCGACCGGTGGGCGCTGGAGATGTCCGCGACGTTCGACGACAGCGGCGTGTCGGGCACCCCCACGCTGAAGATGGACGGCAAGGCGCTGACCGGCTCCGACGGCCAGAACGCGCCGATGACGGTCGCCGACTTCAACACCGCGATCGAGGCGGCGCTCAAGGCCTGATCCGACGCGCAGCCGAAGAGCGGGCGAACTCTTGCCGGTTCGCCCGCTCTTCCGTCGTACTGGTCAGTAATCTCATCGCCCGTGACCAGACGACACAATTCAACACAGGGCCCCGACGCGCTGCCCGGACGCGCCGACCCGCCTGCGCCCCGCCGCCGTTCGGTCGTCAAGGCCGCCGCCGCCACCGCGGCGCTGGCCGGACCGCTCGGCGCCGCGCTGCCCGCCCGGGCCGTCGAGGAGAGCCCGGCCTTCCTGCACGGCGTGGCCTCCGGCGACCCGCTGCCCGACGGCGTCCTGCTGTGGACGCGGGTGACGCCCACCGCCGGGGCGATACCCGGCTCCGGGCTCGGCCCGGACACCGAGGTCGAGTGGATCGTCGCCCGGGACAAGGCGCTGACCACCGTCGTGGCGAAGGGGTCCGTCACCGCGACCGCCGCCGCCGACCACACCGTCAAGGCCGACGTGCGCGGCCTGGAACCGGCCACCGACTACTGGTTCCGCTTCTCGGCCGGCGGCACCGACTCCCCGGTGGCGCGCACCCGCACCGCGCCGGCGGCGGACGCGTCCGTGGCGGGCCTGCGCTTCGGCGTGGTCTCCTGCGCCAACTGGGAGGCCGGCTACTTCTCCCCCTACCGCCACCTCGCCGCCCGCGGCGACCTCGACGCCTGGCTGCACCTCGGCGACTACATCTACGAGTACGGCACCGGCGAGTACGGCACGCGCGGCACGGTCGTACGGCAGCACGCGCCGGCGCACGAGATCCTCACCCTCGCCGACTACCGCACCCGGCACGGCAGGTACAAGACCGACCCGGACCTCCAGGCCCTGCACGCCACGGCCCCCGTCGTGGCGATCTGGGACGACCACGAGATCGCCAACGACGCCTGGTCGGGCGGGGCCGAGAACCACACCGAGGGCACCGAGGGCACCTGGGCGGCCCGTCAGGCGGCCGCGAAGCAGGCCTACTTCGAGTGGATGCCGGTCCGCCCGGCGCTGGCGGGCACCACCTACCGCCGTCTGCGCTTCGGCAGGCTCGCCGACCTGTCCCTGCTGGACCTGCGGTCCTTCCGCTCCCAGCAGGTCTCCGCCGGCGACGGCGGCGTCGACGACCCGGACCGCACGCTCACCGGCCGCGCCCAACTCGACTGGCTCAAGGCCGGGCTGACGGCGTCCGACACCACCTGGCGACTGGTCGGCAACTCGGTGATGATCTCGCCGTTCGCCGTCGGCTCGCTCTCCGCGGACCTGCTCGCGCCGCTCGCCGGGCTGCTCGGCCTGCCCAAGGAGGGCCTGGCCCTCAACACCGACCAGTGGGACGGCTACACCGACGACCGCCGGGAGCTCCTCGCCCACCTGCGCGCGAACGCCGTCCGCAACACCGTCTTCCTGACCGGCGACATCCACATGGCGTGGGCCAACGACGTGCCGGTGGACGCCGGGACCTACCCGCTGTCCGCCTCGGCCGCGACCGAGTTCGTCGTCACCTCGGTGACCTCCGACAACCTCGACGACCTCGTGAACGTCCCCGAGGGCACCGTCTCCGCGATCGCCGCACCGGCCATCAGGGCCGCCAACCGCCACGTCCACTGGGTCGACACCGACCGGCACGGCTACGGCGTCCTGGACGTCACCGCCGAGCGCGCGCAGATGGACTACTACGTGGTCTCCAGCCGCACGCGGGCGGACGCCGGCTCGTCCTGGACCCGCTCCTACCGCACCCGCAGCGGCACGCAGCAGGTCGAACGCACCTACGACCCGGTGTAGCCGTCGCGGGCTACAGACTGCCGAGGAACCCGAGCGCGACCCGCCAGGTGGCCTCGGCCGCCTCCTCGTCGTAGTCGGGCAGGCCGGGGTCGGTGTACAGGTGGCCGGCCCCGGCGTACCGGTAGACCTCCACGTCGGCGCCCGCTCTGCGCATCTGGAGATACCAGGCGCTCAGCCAGTCGTCGGTCTCGAACGGGTCCGGTTCGGCCACGTGCAGCTGGACCGGCAGCTCGTCCACCGAGACGTTCGGCGCGAGGTCGGACGTGCCGTGCAGGAGGAGCAGTCCGCGGGCCTTGTCGTCGCCGAGGGCGAGCGTCTGCGCGATCGACGCGCCCAGCGAGAACCCGGCGTACACCAGACCCCGCTCCGAGTAGGGCGCCGCGGCCAGGACGGCTCTCCTCAGCAACTCGTCCTTGCCGGTCTCCTCCTTGTGGGCCATGCCCTCCTCGACCGTGTCGAACGTGCGGCCCTCGAAGAGGTCCGGCGTCCACACCTCGTGGCCGGCGGCGCGCAGCCGGTCCGCCGCCGCACGCACCGCGGGACGCGGTCCATAGGTCGAATGGAAGAGCATGATGTTCATGGGGCCATGGTGCCAGCCGGCACCGACAACACCGCACGGACCGCCTGCCGTCACCCGGACCGTGTGCCTCTTCACACGAACCGCATGTTCACGACCCCGCCCTGCCGGTTACGTTCGAAGGCATGGAGAACCTGCTCCGCCCACTGATCGTGGTCGGCGGTTCGGTCCTGGTGACGCTGTTCATCGGCTGGGCCACCGACCGACTGCTGTCCAAGGCCGACCGACGCCATTCCGAGACGCCCCTGTGGGGGCTGCTGCGCCGTGGCCGTATCCCCTACCAGCTCGTGCTCTGCGCCGCGCTGCTGAGAGGCGCCTACGACGAGGCGGAACTGCTCCAGGAGCACCGGGTCGGCATCGGCCGGACGCTCACCCTGGTCCTGATCGGGGCCGCCGCTTGGCTGGCGATCCGTATCGCCGCCGCGGTCGTGGAGACCTCGTACAGCCGCTACGCGCGCGTGCACCGCGACGCGGCCCGGGTGCGGCGCGTCCGCACCCAGGTGTCGCTGATCATGCGGGTCGTCTCGGCGATCGTCGGCGTGGTGGCGGTGGCGGCGATGCTGCTGACGTTCCCGGCGTTCCGCGCCGCGGGCGCCTCGCTGCTGGCCTCCGCCGGCATCCTCGGCATCGTCGCCGGTGTCGCCGCCCAGTCGACGCTGAGCAACATGTTCGCCGGGTTCCAGATCGCCTTCGGCGACATGGTGCGCATCGGCGACACGGTCGTCGTCGACGGGGAGTGGGGCACGGTCGAGGAGATCACCCTGACCTTCCTGACCGTGCGGACCTGGGACGAGCGCCGGATCACGATGCCCGTCTCGTACTTCACGTCCAAGCCGTTCGAGAACTGGTCGCGGGGCACGCCCCAGATGACCGGCACCGTGTACTGGCACGTCGACCACTCGGCGCCGTTGGACGCCATGCGCGAGAAGCTGCGGGACGTCCTGCGCGAGTGCCCGGCCTGGGACGGCCGCGCCTACGGCCTCGACGTCACGGACACCACCCCGAACACCGTGCAGGTCAGGGCCCTGGTGACCGCCAAGGACGCCGACGACATCTGGACGGTGCGGGTCACCGTCCGGGAGCGGATGATCCGCTGGCTGTGCGAGGAGCACCCCTACGCGCTGCCCCGCGTCAACACCGCGGACGCGACGCTGCCGCCGGGCCGCTCGAACGGCCTGGCGTTCCCCGACGGCGCGGCCGCCCCACGCCAGCGCCGCGTCCACGAGTCGCCGCGCGTGGACCGCTGACCGGCGCGGCCTCCCTCACCGCCCCACCCACCCGGTCCTCCGGAGGTTCCGGAACGGGCGGGGCGGGCCGGGAGGCCGTCCCCCGCCCCCCTCACCGCAGACTGCGCACGTCGAGATGGCGCAGCACCCGGTCCACGATCTCCGGGTCCGCGCCCGGCTCGCTCCGCGCCGCCACCACCTCGTGCCGCGCCGCGCTCAGCATCTCCCCCTGGATGCGCCGGACCCGCTTCAGCCGGCGCGCCCGCTGCTCGTGCGCCTCCCGCCGCTCGTCCTCCCCCAGGTCCGGGCTGATCCGCAGGCCGATGTCGAACGCCCGCCGCACCATCTGCTCGGACAGCTCCTCCGGCAGCTCCTCCTCGGCCTCGATCTCCCTCAGCCTGCGCTTGGCCGCCCGCGCCGCCCGCACGGCCAGTTCCTTCTCGAACTCCTTCTCCCGGTCGGTGTCCGCCCGCACCCCGAGCCGTTTCACCAGCCACGGCAGGGTCAGCCCCTGCAACACCAGCGTGCCCATGATCACCCCGAACGCGATGAACACGATCTCGTCCCGGTCGGGGAAGGCCTCCCCCGCCTCGGTCCGCAACGGGACCGCGAGCGCCAGCGCCACCGAGGCCACCCCGCGCATCCCCGCCCACCACATGACGACGGTCTCCCGCCAGCTCATCGGGATCTCCTCGTCGCGGTCCCGCCCGCGGTGCAGGCGCTGGGTGAGCCAGGTGGCCGGCAGCAGCCACAGCAGCCGTACCAGCACCACGACCCCGACCACCGCCCCCGCCCAGCCGAGCATCTCGCCCCACCGCCCGGACGCGGTCCGGACGGCGTTGTGGAGCTCCAGCCCGATCAGCCCGAACGCGACCCCCGTGACCAGTGTGTCGACGATGTCCCAGAAGGTGTGCCCGGCGAGCCGGGTCATCACGTCGTCGGGATCGGTGGCGTACTCGGCGAGGAACAGCGCGGTGGTGAGCACCGCGAGCACGCCGGACCCGTGGAACTCCTCCGCCAGCACGTACGACGCGTACGGCACCAGCAGGGTGAGCCCGATCTGGAGCGTCGCGTCCCCGAGCAGGTCCATCAGCTTGTTGGCGCCCCACCCGAGCGCGAGCCCGACCGCCACCGCCACCACCGCGGACAGCACCAGGTCCAGTCCGGCCCGCCACGGCGAGAAGGTGCCGCTCACGGCGGCGGCGATCGCCACGTGGTACAGGACGATGGCCGTGACGTCGTTGAACAGCCCCTCGCCCTCCAGGATGGACACCAGCCGGCGGGGCAGCCCGAGCTGCCCGGCCACGGCGGTGGCGGCGACCGGGTCGGGCGGCGCGACGAGCGCCCCGAGCGCGACGGCCGCGGCGATCGGCAGCCCCGGCACGATCGTGTGGGCGACGGCGGCCACGCACATCGTCGTGACGAACACCAGCGCCACGGCCAGCAGGAAGATCGGCCGTTTGTTCGCCGCGAACTGCCGCCAGGAGGTCCGCCGGACCGCCGCGTACAGCAGGGGCGGCAGCAGCAGGGGCAGGATCAGGTCGGGCGGGACGTCGACGTCGGGCACGAAGTCCGCGAGCGCGAGCACGATCCCCAGCAGCGTCATCAGCACCGGCGCGGGCAGCCCCCACCGGTCCCCGAGCGGGACGCTCACCACGGCCCCGAGCAACAGGACGAACAGCAGGGCCAACTGATCCACGGTCAGTGCTCCGGGGGTCGCGACGTCACAGGGCTGCCTTCCAGCCTGCCACGCCACACCCGTCACCAGCCCGTTCGGCACCGGGGACCACGGCACTCCGGTCCCCGGGCGGCACCCGGGCGCCGGGTCCGACGGCCGGGTCCTGTCGCCGGGCAGGCGTGGCGGGAGCTCGACGGCAGGGCCCACGCCGCAGGCCCACGCCGCAGGCCTACGCCGCAGGCCCAAGCCGCAGGCCCACGCCGCAGGCCCACGCCGCAGGCCCACGCCGCAGGCCTACGGCCGCAGCGCCCGCCGCATCGCCCGGTGCGGGATGCCGGCGTCCGCGAACTGCGGCCCGTAGGCCGCGTATCCGAGCCGTTCGTAGAACCCCAGCGCGTGCGTCTGCGCGTGCAGGTCGACGGCCGCGAGCCCCCGCGCGCCTGCCGCCTCCTCCAGCGCCCGCACGAGCGCGGCCCCGACGCCCAGCCCGCGCGCCTCCTTCGCGACCGCGAGCCTGCCCAGCGACCCGACCGAGGGATCGCCGCCGGTCTTCGCCGCGGCCGCCTCGCCGTACAGCAGCCGCCCGGTCCCCAGGGGCACGCCGTCCTCGCCGACCGCCAGCACGTGCACCGCGTCGGCGTCGTGGACGTCGTACTCGATGTCCTCGGGGACCCCCTGCTCGTCGACGAAGACCTCCTTGCGGAGCGCGAAGCAGGCCTCGCGGTCGGCGGGGTCCTCCACGACACGCACCCCGTACGCGCGCGTGCTCATCCGTAGGTCTCCTCGCGGACCTGGTCCAGGGCGTTCTGCAGGTCGTCCGGGTAGTCACAGGCGAACTCGGCCCACCGGCCGTCGCCGGGGTGCTCGAAGCCCAGCCGCACCGCGTGCAGCCACTGCCGGGTCAGGCGCAGCCGCTTGGCGAGCGTCGGGTCGGCGCCGTACGTCAGGTCGCCGACGCAGGGGTGGCGGTGGGCCGACATGTGGACGCGGATCTGGTGCGTGCGGCCGGTCTCCAGCTTGACGTCGAGGAGAGAGGCCGCGCGGAACGCCTCGATGAGGTCGTAGTGGGTGACGGACGGCTTGCCGTCGGCGGTGACCGCCCACTTGTAGTCGTGCTGGGGGTGCCGGCCGATGGGGGCGTCGATGGTGCCGCTGGTCGGGTCGGGGTGGCCCTGGACGAGCGTGTGGTAGCGCTTGTCGACCGTGCGCTCCTTGAACTGGCGCTTCAGCGACGTGTACGCGTACTCGGACTTGGCGACCACCATCAGGCCGGAGGTGCCCACGTCGAGCCGGTGCACGATGCCCTGGCGCTCGGCGGCGCCGGAGGTGGAGATGCGGTAGCCGGCGGCGGCGAGACCGCCGATGACGGTCGGCCCGGTCCAGCCCGGCGACGGGTGGGCGGCCACCCCGACCGGCTTGACGATGACGACCACGTCGTCGTCGTCGTGGACGATCTCCATGCCCTCGACCGGTTCGGCCACCACCTGCACCGGCGCGGGCGCCTGCGGCATCTCGACCTCGAGCCAGGCGCCGCCGCGCACCCGCTCGGACTTCCCGACGACCGACCCGTCGACCGCGACCTTCCCCGTCGCGGCGAGTTCGGCCGCCTTGGTGCGGGAGAAGCCGAACATGCGGGAGATGGCGGCGTCGACGCGCTCGCCCTCCAGGCCGTCGGGCACGGGCAGGGTACGGATCTCGGGAAGGGTGCTCACCCGTCGAGTATGCAGGACGGGTGGGACAGGACCGTACGGAGCCTGTGGACGACCATGGACAACCGCCCGCGGAGCCCGCCGCCCGCTGCCCTCGGCCCCCGCCCCGGACCCGGACCCGGACCGGGTCGTCGCGGAGTCAGTCCTTGTGGACGGTGCCGTCCGGGTCGAGTCCCTTGAACGACAGCAGCACGATCAGGATGCCGCCGCACACGATGGCCGAGTCGGCGAGGTTGAAGACCGCGAAGTGCTTCGGCGCGATGAAGTCCACCACCGCGCCCTCGAAGACGCCCGGCGAGCGGAAGATCCGGTCGGTGAGGTTGCCGAGCGCGCCGCCGAGCAGCAGGCCGAGCGCGATCGCCCAGGGCAGGCTGCGCAGTTTGCGCGCGAGCCGGGCGATCACCACGATCACCGCCGCCGCGATGACCGTGAAGATCACCGTGAAGGCCTCGCCGAAGCCGAAGGCGGCGCCGGCATTGCGGATCGCCTCGAACCTCAGCCAGTCGCCGATGATCTCGACCGGCTCCTGGTGCTCCAGCTTCTCGACCACGATCATCTTGCTGACCAGGTCGAGGGCGTACGCGAACGCGGCGACCGCGAACAGCACGGCGACCCGGCGCTTGCCGCGCGGTCCCTCGGCGCCCGCCTCGGCCCCGTCCTCGGCTCCCGCCACCGGCTCGTGCGCACCGGACGACCCGTCCGGCGCCGCCTTCCCGGCGGTCCCGTCGGACGGCTCCGGCGCGGCTCCCGCCGCCTCGGGGGTGTCCGGCGTACCGATGATGCGCTCCGCCTCTGCCACGTGAGTCCCTCAACCTAGGTACCTGACTGAGGACGAGGGTACGGCACACCCCCCGACGGCCGGGTGATCAGTACCGGCGCTCCTGCTTCTGCTTGCACTCGACGCACAGCGTGGCCCGGGGGAAGGCCTGCATACGGGCCTTGCCGATGGGGTTGCCGCAGTTCTCGCACAGGCCGTAGGTACCGGCGTCCAGCCGCTCCAGGGCGTGTTCCGTCTGGATCAGCATCTCGCGCGCATTGGCGGCCAGCGCCAGCTCGTGCTCCCGCGTGATGTTCTTGGTCCCGGTGTCCGCCTGGTCGTCTCCGGCGCCGTCCCCGGAGTCGCGCATCAGGCCCGCCAGGGCCGCCTCGGACGCGGCGAGTTCCGCGCGCAGCCGCTCCCGCTCGGACTGCAGTTCGGCGCGGGCTTCGTCGGCCTCCTCCGGGGTCCAGGGTTCCTCACCGGGGCGCACCGCCAGCTCGCCCGGCTCCGCGGCGGCGAACCGCGCCTTGGGAACGGCCGTCTTCGCCGCCGTGGCCGTGCCAGGAGTCTTCTTCGCAACCACCGTCGTGGCTCCCGTCTGCTCCGCGGCCGAGGCCGCGCCCACCTTCTTGGCCGTGCTCTTCCCGGCGGTGCGCTTCCCGGCCGTGCCCCCGCTCCCCGAGGGCTCTCCGGCCACCGCACCGCCCTTGCCGCCGGCCCCCTCCGAACCGGCGGTCACCTCGTTGCCGACGCTCCCCGCCACCGCGGCCTCCTGCGGGGCCACGGCCTTCCTCGCCCCCGTCCTCTTCCCGGCACCCGCCTTCTCCCGACCGCCCGCCCGCGCGACCGCCTTCCCCGCCGACCTGACCGCCTTGCCGGCGCCTTCGCCGGTCGATCCGGCGGTCTTTCCTGTCGGTCCGGTGGCCTTGCCGGTCGGTCCGGCGGTCTCCTCCAGCGCTGCGGCCTCCTCCACCTCTGCGGTGTCCTCGACCGCCGCATGCCCGTCGGGTGCCGTTCTCACCGGCGCCTTCCTGGCGGGCGCCTTCCTCGCAGGCACCTCCTTGGCGGGCGCCTTCCTCGCAGGCGCCTTCTTGGCGGGCGCCTTCCTCGCAGGCGCCTTCTTGGCAGGCGCCTTCTTGGCAGGCACCTTCTTGTCCGCCTTCTCCCCCGTCCTCTCCGCGACGGCCTCAGGCCGCTCGGCCGCCTTCCCGACGGAAGCGTTCGTCGTGGCCGTCCTCCGCGCGGACGCCCGCTTCGCCGACGCCTGCCCACCGGACGCCTGCTTGCCGGACGCCTGCTTGCCGGACGCCTGCTTGCCGGACGCCTGCGGCGCGGCGGCCCTCCTGGCGGTGGTCCTCCTGGGCACCGCTCTCTTCCCCTCCCCCTCCTCGGCGACCGACTTCTTCCCCACCGGAGCCCGGCCAACCCCCGACTCCGGCGTCCCCACGCCGACAGCCGCCCCCACCGTCCTCACCGCCCCGCCGCCGCCATCGCCGACGACTCCCCTGCCGTCCTTGCCGTCCTTGCCGAGGTCCTCGCCGAGGCTCTTGCCGCTCTTGCCGACATGCCCGGCCGCACCGCCAGGGGCACCCGTGGGCCTGCCGGACGCCGACTGCTGTACGGCGGTCTTCTTCGCCACCATGGCCGCGGCCCCTTCACATATTGTGCTTTGCGCGCAAATCGTGCTGGGACGATAAATCGACTTGGGTCCCGCGGCAACGGGGCACACCGCCCGATTCGCCCGCCTCGCGCACGCCGTGCGGCAAGCCTGCATCCGTTGTGCCCAGCTCCCCGGCGGGTAATCCGCCGGGCCGGCCGTCCCGGGAACCCCGGGTCCGCGCGCCTCACCGTTCGGGTCATCCCGGATCCGCCCGCGCCCCGCGCCCGCCCGTCCCGAAAACCGGTCGGCCGCTGTCGTCGCGGCGCCGTACACTGGGCGCAGCGAAAAGCGTGGATGGGGACGAGTAGCGGCGTACGCAGCCCAGAGCGACCCGGGGACGGTGGAAGCCCGGGGGCGAGCGCGACGTGAAGATCACCCCGGAGCCGCCGGAAGAACGCCTTGGACGATGGGCCCCGCCCACCGGCCGCACAGGGCCAGTAGACCCGGCATCGCGACCCCAATGAGGGGGCTCACCGGAGCGTACGGCGCACCGGAGGGCCAAGGAGGGTGGTACCGCGGGAGCGCGCCGCACACGGCGTAGACGGAAAAGAAGGCTCTCGTCCCTCCGACGGAAGGCAGAAAGTCCGCCGGAGGAAGATCGATGACGACGTACCGCCAGGTGCCCGCCCAGGTCGACCTGCCCGCCCTCGAGCACGCGGTGCTCGACTTCTGGCGCGAGCAGAAGATCTTTGCCAAGAGCCTGGAGCAGTCCGAGGGCCGCCCCGAGTGGGTGTTCTACGAGGGCCCGCCCACCGCCAACGGCATGCCGGGCGCCCACCACATCGAGGCGCGCGTCTTCAAGGACGTCTTCCCCCGCTTCCGCACCATGCGCGGCTACCACGTGGCCCGCAAGGCGGGCTGGGACTGCCACGGCCTGCCGGTGGAGCTGGCGGTCGAGAAGGAGCTCGGTTTCAGCGGCAAGCAGGACATCGAGGCGTACGGCATCGCCGAGTTCAACGCCAAGTGCCGCGAGTCGGTGACCCGCCACACCGACGCCTTCGCCGAGCTGACGACCCGCATGGGCTACTGGGTCGACCTCGACGACGCCTACCGGACCATGGACCCGGAGTACGTCGACTCGGTCTGGTGGTCGCTGAAGGAGATCTTCACCAAGGGCCTGCTGGTCCAGGACCACCGCGTCGCCCCCTGGTGCCCGCGCTGCGGCACCGGCCTCTCCGACCACGAGCTGGCCCAGGGCTACGAGACGGTCGTCGACCCGTCCGTGTACGTCCGCTTCCCCCTCACCTCCGGTCCGCTCGCCGACCGGGCCGCGCTCCTGGTGTGGACGACGACCCCCTGGACCCTCGTCTCCAACACGGCCGTCGCCGCCCACCCCGAGGTCACCTACGTCGTCGCCACCGACGGCGAGGAGCAGCTCGTCGTCGCCGAGCCGCTCGTCGCCAAGGCGCTCGGCGACGGCTGGGAGACCACCGGCGAGACCTTCACCGGCGCCGACATGGAGCGCTGGACCTACCAGCGCCCCTTCGAGCTGGTGGAGTTCCCTGCCGAGGCCCACTTCGTGGTCAACGCCGACTACGTCACCACCGAGGACGGCACGGGCCTGGTCCACCAGTCCCCCGCCTTCGGCGAGGACGACCTCAAGGTCTGCCGCTCCTACGGCCTGCCGCTGGTGAACCCGGTCCGTCAGGACGGCACCTTCGCCGAGGACGTCCCCCTGGTCGGCGGCGTCTTCTTCAAGAAGGCGGACGAAAAGCTCACCGAGGACCTCCAGCAGCGCGGCCTCCTCTTCCGGCACATCCCGTACGAGCACAGCTACCCGCACTGCTGGCGCTGCCACACCGCGCTCCTCTACTACGCGCAGCCGTCCTGGTACATCCGCACCACGGCCGTCAAGGACCGCCTCCTCCAGGAGAACGAGAAGACCAACTGGTTCCCCGAGACGGTCAAGCACGGCCGCTTCGGCGACTGGCTGAACAACAACATCGACTGGGCCCTGTCCCGCAGCCGCTACTGGGGCACCCCGCTGCCGATCTGGCGCTGCGAGGACGACCACCTCACCGTCGTCGGCTCCCGCGCCGAGCTCACCGAGCTGACCGGCACCGACCAGTCGGAGCTGGACCCGCACCGCCCGTACATCGACGCCGTCACCTTCGCCTGCCCCCAGTGCGAGAAGACGGCCACGCGCGTGCCGGAGGTCATCGACGCCTGGTACGACTCGGGATCGATGCCGTTCGCGCAGTGGGGCTACCCGTACAAGAACAAGGAACTGTTCGAGTCCCGCTACCCGGCGCAGTTCATCAGCGAGGCCATCGACCAGACCCGCGGCTGGTTCTACACGCTGATGGCGGTCGGCACGCTGGTCTTCGACAAGTCGTCGTACGAGAACGTCGTCTGCCTCGGCCACATCCTCGCCGAGGACGGCCGCAAGATGTCCAAGCACCTCGGGAACATCCTCCAGCCGATCCCGCTCATGGACCAGCACGGCGCGGACGCGGTCCGCTGGTTCATGGCGGCCGGCGGCTCCCCGTGGGCGGCCCGCCGCGTCGGCCACGGCACCATCCAGGAAGTCGTCCGCAAGACGCTCCTCACGTACTGGAACACGGTCGCCTTCCAGGCCCTGTACGCCCGTACGGCCGGCTGGGCGCCGTCCGGGGCCGACCCGGCCCCCGCCGACCGCCCGGTCCTGGACCGGTGGCTGCTGTCCGAGCTCCACGCGCTCACCGACCAGGTGACCCGGTCCCTGGAGGCCTACGACACCCAGCGCGCCGGCAAGCTGCTCTCGGCGTTCGTCGACGACCTGTCCAACTGGTACGTCCGCCGCTCCCGCCGCCGCTTCTGGCAGGGCGACAAGGCCGCGCTGCGCACCCTGCACGAGGTCGTGGAGACGGTCACCAAGCTGATGGCCCCGCTGACCCCGTTCATCACCGAGCGGGTCTGGCAGGACCTGGTGGTCCCGGTCACCCCGGGCGCCCCGGACTCCGTCCACCTGGCCGCCTGGCCGGAGACGGACCTCTCCGCCATCGACCCCGGGTTGTCACGGCAGATGGTCCTGGTCCGCCGCCTGGTCGAGCTGGGCCGCGCCACGCGCGCGGAGTCGGGGGTGAAGACCCGCCAGCCGCTGCGACGCGCCCTGATCGCGGCGACCGGGTTCGACGCCCTCTCCCCCGAGCTGCACACACAGATCACGGAGGAGCTGAACGTCGAGTCCCTGGCCTCGCTCTCCGAGGTCGGCGGCAGCCTGGTCGACACCACCGCCAAGGCCAACTTCCGGGCCCTGGGCAAGCGGTTCGGCAAGCGGGTCCAGGACGTGGCGAAGGCCGTCGCGAACGCCGACGCGGCCGCACTCTCCCTCGCCCTGCGCGACGGCACGGCGTCGATCGAGGTCGACGGTGAGACGATCACCCTCGCCCCGGACGAGGTGATCATCACGGAGACTCCGCGCGAGGGCTGGTCGGTGGCGTCCGACTCCGGCGCGACGGTCGCCCTCGACCTGGAGATCACCGAGGAGCTGCGCCGCGCCGGCCTGGCCCGTGACGCGATCCGCCTGATCCAGGAGGCCCGCAAGAACAGCGGCCTCGACGTCGCCGACCGCATCGCGCTCCGCTGGACCGCGACCGACCCGGCCACCGTCGACGCCCTGACCGGTCACACCGGACTGATCGCCGACGAGGTCCTCGCCACGGACTTCGCCCAGGGCGAGGCGGACGACACCTACGGCACCCCGTTCACGGACGAGGGCCTGACCCTGACGTTCCGCCTCCGCAAGGCGTAACCCTCCCCGACCGACGGCGGCTGTCCCCGGGCCCACCCCGGCGGACAGCCGCCGCTCCGTCCCCGGGCGGGCCACCTCGTGGAGGGAGGCACCCCCGGAACGCCGGGCCGCTCAGCCCCTCCCGCCCCCACCCCGGCACACCGCACCCGCACCCCGTCGCCACGGCACGCAACAGGGCGGGGCCCCGGATCAGTGATCCGGGGCCCCGCCCTGTTGAACGCTGCCGACGCCTAAGGCGTACTACTGGCCGTCAGTTGTCGTCCTCGTCGATCAGGAAGCCACGCATCGGCGAGGGAGCCTGGCCCATCGGCGACGGGCCCTGCGGCCGCACCGGAGCCATCGGCTGGGTCATCGCCGGGGACATCTGCTGCTGGCCGCCGTAGGACGGACCGGCCGGGCTCGGCGCGCCCATGCCCTGGTTGCCGTAGGACGGGGCGCTCGCGCCGGCCGGAGCCATGGAAGGCGCCGGGGACGGCGGGAGGGAGGCGGCGGCCGGAGTGCGCGGCGGGGCGAGGGAGTCGTCGGCCTGGGTCTCCAGCTGACGCAGCTGCGACTCCAGGTACGACTTCAGACGCGTGCGGTACTCGCGCTCGAAGCCGCGCAGGTCCTCGACCTTGCGCTCCAGCGTGGCGCGGGCGGACTCCAGGGAGCCCATCGCGACACGGTGCTTCTCCTGCGCGTCCCGCTCCAGGGCGTCGGCCTTGGCACGGGCGTCACGCTCGAGGCCCTCGGCCCGCGAACGCGCCTCGCCGACGATCTTGTTGGCCTCGGAACGGGCCTCCGCGATCGCCTGGTCGGCCGTCTGCTGGGCCAGCGACAGGACGCGGGCGGCGCTGTCGCCACCGGGTCCCTGACCGGGGCCGCCCATCGGACCGCCCATGGGGCCGCCCATCGGACCGCCCATCTGCTGCTGCATGGGGGGCTGGCCACCCATCGGCCCCTGACCCATGGGACCCTGGCCCATCGGACCGGGGCCCTGCGGACCCTGGCCGCCGGGGCCGGCAGGCAGCTGCGGGGCACCGCTCGGCAGCTGGGGCGGGCCACCCATGGGGCCACCCATCTGCTGCTGCGGCGGGCCCGATATCCCGGCGGGCACCGGTGCGCCCGGACCTCGCATGCCCTGCTGCGGCATCCCCTGCTGCTGCGGCATGCCCTGCTGCTGCGGCATGCCCTGCTGCTGGGGCATCCCCTGCTGCGGCATGCCCTGCTGCTGCGGCATGCCCTGCTGCTGCTGCGGCATGCCGCCCTGCTGCTGGTCCTGCTGCTCCGGAGGCTTGCGCATGTTCTGCTGGTTCTGGGCAGCAGCACGCGTGGCCGCGGCCAGTTTGGCGCGCAGGTCCTCGTTCTCGCGCAGGAGACGGGTCAGCTCGGCTTCGACCTCGTCGAGGAAGGCATCGACCTCGTCCTCGTCATAGCCTTCTCGGAGACGGACGGTCGTGAACTGCTTGTTCCGCACGTCCTCGGGGGTCAACGGCATCTCTTCACCTCAACGTAGTCGTCGGCATTCGGCAAGACGGTAGGTCACATCGCTCACAGCCCGCTCACGATCGAGATCAGGATGTAGACGATGATCATCAGTACGAAGAAGGACAGGTCGAGCGCCACGCCCCCGAGACGCAGCGGCGGGATCACCCGCCGCAGAAGCTTGAGCGGTGGATCGGTGACAGTGTAGGTGGCCTCCAGAACGACCACCATCGCCTTGCCGGGCTGCCATGAGCGGGCGAACTGGAAGACGTAGTCCATGACCAACCGGAAGATGAGCACGATGAGGAAGACCATCAGCGCGATGTAGACGACATCAAGGACCACGCTCATGTTCGGTGCTTCCCTCTCCCCTGCTTGCGCGCTCTTCGTGTACTGCTGTTTTCCGGTGGTGCGTCTCAGCTCTGGTTGAAGAACCCGCCCTCTGCGATGCGGGCCTTGTCCTCCGCCGTGACATCGACGTTAGCAGGAGACAACAGGAACACCTTCTGCGTCACCCGCTCGATGCTGCCGTGGAGGCCGAACACCAGACCGGCGGCGAAGTCGACAAGTCGCTTCGCGTCCGTGTCGTCCATCTCGGTCAGATTCATGATCACCGGGGTTCCCTCACGGAAGTGTTCCCCGATGGTACGGGCCTCGTTGTAGGTCCGGGGGTGGAGCGTGGTGATCCGGTACGGCTCTCGTTCCGACACGACCTTGGGCATGATCACCGGTGCGTTCTTCTCCAGGGACTGACGTTCTTGTGTGATGGATGCCACGGGCGCGATGCGCGCCGGACGCCCGGATTCCGCGGTCGGCGAAGCGACTCGGGCGACCGGTTCGCGCGGCGCGGGCGGCTGCACGATACGCACCTCTTCGTCCCTTTGGGACTGATGTACGCCGTGTGACGGATGCGACGGCTCGTGCCGCCGGTGGTCACGCTCGGGCTCCGGATCGAGCTCGGGTTCGAAGTCGTCATCGGGGTCGAAGCCCCGGCCGTCGTACCCATCGTCCTCCACGAGGCCGAGGTAGACCGCCATCTTGCGCATCGCGCCGGCCATGCTCTGAGTCCTCCGCTCTGTGGTGGATCGACTTCCGACTGCCAAGTCCCGCGATCCACGTGGCCCTTGTGCCCGCCTTTCGGCGGTAATGACCATATTTTCTGCTGTGGTCCGACTTCTTGGCGACGTTACCCGAGCCTGGGGCGGACTCCGAGTACCGCGGTGCCGACGCGCACATGTGTCGCCCCGGCTGCCACGGCCTCCTCGAGGTCCGCACTCATCCCTGCCGAGACCATGTTCGCAGCCGGATGGGCTCGGCGCAGGTCAGTCGACAAATCCATCAACCGCTCGAACGCCGCCCGTTGCCGTCCGGCATACTCCCCGGTCAGGGGTGCGACGGTCATCAGTCCGTCGAGCCGCAGTCCGGGGGAGGCGGCGACGAGTCCGGCCAACTCCTCGATGCCGCCCGGGGCGACGCCGCCCCGCTCGCCGCGCGCGCTCTCGCCCGCGTCGAGCGCGACCTGGATGAGGCAGCCGAGCTCGCGTCCGGCCCGTACGGCCTCCTTCGACAGGGCGGTCACCAGCCGGGACCGGTCGACGGACTGCACGACAGCGGCGTAATCGACCACGGAGCGCACCTTGTTGGTCTGCAACTGGCCCACGAAGTGCCAGGAAAGAGGCAGATCCGAGCAGGCCGCGGCCTTGGGCGCCGCGTCCTGGTCACGGTTCTCGGCGACGTGGCGCACGCCGAGTTCCGACAGCATCCGCACGTCCTGCGCCGGGTAGGTCTTGGTGACCACGATCAGGGTCACCTCCTCCCGCTCACGGCCGGCGGCCGCGCACGCGGCGGCGATGCGCTCCTCCACCTGCGCCAGGTTGGCGGCGAGTTCGGTCTTACGGTCCGTCATCCCTCATCAGTCCAACCAGACATAACCCGCGAGTCGCCCCGTGGCGCGGTCGCGGCGGTACGAGAAGTGGTCCTGCGACTCCCGCGTGCACACCGGCGACCGCTCCCGGTCGTGCACACCGAGCCGCTCGAGCTGCGCGTGCACCCCGGCGGTCACGTCGACCGCCGGCGTACCCCAGCTCGTCTCGGCGTACGCCGCCGGCTCGACGGCGGCCACCTCGGCGCGCATCGCCTCCGGCACCTCGTAGCACCGGCCGCAGACGGCGGGCCCGGTGCGGGCGACGATCCGCGCCGGTTCGGCGCCGAGCTCGACCATGGCCCGTACGGCGGCGGGGACGACCCCGGCGACCATGCCGGGCCGGCCCGCGTGGGCCGCGGCGGCGACCCCGGCGACCGGGTCGGCGAGCAGGACGGGGGTGCAGTCGGCGGTCAGGACGGCGAGGGCGAGACCCCGCCGGGCCGTGACGAGCGCGTCGGCCTCGGGCACGGGGCGCTCGCCCCACGGCCCGTCGGCCTCGGCCACGTCCGTGCCGTGCACCTGGTTCATCCAGACGACGGAGGCGGGGTCAAGCCCGAGGGACTTCGCGGCCAGTTCGCGGTTGGTCCGGACGGCGCCGGGGTCGTCGCCGACCGCCCCGCCCAGGTTGAGCTGCTCATACGGAGCGGCGCTCACCCCGCCCCACCGGTCGGTGAAGGCGAAGTGCGCGCCGCTCACGTGTCCGCGCTGTCCTATCACTTCAGGAAGTCCGGCACGTCCAGTTCCTCGGCCGCGCTGTCCGAGTAGGTCCGCGACGGCGGGACCGGCGGGGAGACCGGGAGCTCGGGCACCGGCTCGGGCGCCGGCTCCGGCTCCTCCTTCGGCGTGACGCTGCCGAGCGAGCCGAAGGTGGGGCGGCTCTCCGGCTGCCGTACCGGGGCGGGCTCCTCGCGGCGGGCCGTGGAGGAGGCCGTGCCGAGGACGTTGTCCCGGCGGGCCGGGGGCTGGCCGCCGTCGAAGCCGGCCGCGATCACGGTGACGCGGACCTCGTCGCCGAGGGCGTCGTCGATGACCGCGCCGAAGATGATGTTGGCCTCGGGGTGGGCGGCCTCGCTGACCAGCTGGGCGGCCTCGTTGATCTCGAACAGGCCGAGGTCGGAGCCGCCGGAGATGGAGAGCAGCACACCGCGGGCGCCGTCGATGGAGGCCTCCAGGAGCGGCGAGGAGATCGCCATCTCGGCTGCGGCCACCGCGCGGTCGTCGCCGCGGGCCGAGCCGATGCCCATGAGCGCCGAGCCGGCCTCGGACATGACCGACTTGACGTCGGCGAAGTCGAGGTTGATCAGACCCGGGGTGGTGATCAGGTCGGTGATGCCCTGGACACCGGAGAGCAGGACCTGGTCGGCCGACTTGAAGGCGTCGAGGACCGAGACCTGGCGGTCCGAGATGGACAGCAGCCGGTCGTTCGGGATGACGATGAGGGTGTCGACCTCTTCGCGGAGCTCGGCGATGCCGTCCTCGGCCTGGTTCGCGCGGCGCCGCCCCTCGAAGGTGAACGGGCGGGTGACCACGCCGATGGTGAGGGCGCCCAGGGAGCGTGCGATGTTGGCCACGACGGGCGCGCCGCCGGTGCCGGTGCCGCCGCCTTCACCGGCCGTCACGAAGACCATGTCGGCCCCCTTGAGGACCTCCTCGATCTCCTCGCGGTGGTCCTCGGCGGCCTTGCGGCCGACGGCCGGGTTGGCTCCGGCGCCGAGTCCGCGGGTGAGTTCGCGGCCGACGTCGAGCTTGACGTCGGCGTCGCTCATCAACAGCGCCTGCGCGTCGGTGTTGATGGCGATGAACTCGACGCCCTTGAGACCGACCTCGATCATCCGGTTGATGGCATTGACACCACCGCCGCCGACACCGATGACTTTGATGACTGCGAGGTAGTTCTGCGGTGCTGCCACGTCGAAGGCCTCTCGCCTCGAGTTACGGGTCGCCGTCTCGCGGTGATCCGCGCTCCGGTGACTGATGCCGAATGGGACGGTCCGTTTCGCCGACCCGAACCCTAACCCTGAAGTTTAGGGTTACCAGTGTGTCTGTTCCATGAAGTCTTCTGAACAGGACACTAAGTCGACAAGTGGCGCCCGTTCAACGAACACGCCGAACCTCCCGTTTTTCTTTTCACCCTATGTGATCAGCCAAGTCGCTGCCCAACCAGGGTGCTGGCCTGCTCTGATGTGCGTCAACTCCCCGCTGACGCGGGGGCCGTGGGCACGCTGACGTCGAACTGCCCGGCGTCCGGGGAGGCTTTCATCAGGGCGATGAGGGTACGGGCCTTCGCGGCACCCTTCTCGGCACTGCCCCACACCACCGTGCGGTCACCGCTCAACTCCAGCGAGATGTCGTCGTAGGAACGCACCTTGACGGCCCGTGTGTCCCGCGCGACGGCGGCCGGGAGCGCGCCGGCGACCTTCACCGCCTCGCGCACCAGCCGGTCCACCCCGAAGCGGCGCAGACTCGCGGCGGCCGAACCCGACGTCGAGGTTTCCACGTCGAGCAGCGGCACATCCCGGGGGGCTTCGGAAACGGTGGCGAAGCGGACGCCTTTCTTATCCACTTCCACGAACTTCTTCCCCTTTTGAACCAGCAGGACCGGCTTGCGTTCGGTCACTTTCAGGCCGATTCCATGAGGCCAGGAGCGCTCCACCTCGACCGCGTCGATCCGCGGCAGTGCCGCGCGCAGCCGCGCCTCGATCGCGCCGGTGTCGACCGAGACCAGGGGGTCCCCGACCGGGACGTCGGCGGCCTCGCGCACCTGGTGCGGCGTCAGCACGCTCGTCCCCGAGACGGAGACGTGCTCCACGCGCAGCCACCGCGAGCCGTACAACGTCCAGACGACGCCCGCCCCGACGAGTACGACGGCCACCGCGAGGATGATGATCGTACGAAGTCGGCGCGGGCCCAGCCTGCGGGCCAGGGGCGGGCCGGACGTCTCCTGCTGGCGTGCACCGCGCTCGGCGGTGGTGGGTCCGGCCACGCTCCCTGCCCTTCGCTCCCAGAGCCTTGCCCGCCGCGCCTAACGGCGTGCGGCGATCGCCTCGTACACCATGCGGACGAGCAGGTCGTCCGCGTCCCGGCGGCCGAACTCGCCTGCGGCGCGGGACATTTCGTACAGCCGGTGCGGGTCGGCGAGCACCGGCAGGACGTTCTCCCGCACCCACTCCGGGGTCAGTTCCGCGTCGTCGACCAGCAGACCGCCGCCGGCCTTCACCACCGGCTGGGCGTTGAGCCGCTGTTCGCCGTTGCCGATGGGCAGCGGGACGTAGACGGCCGGGAGTCCGACGGCGGAGAGTTCGGCGACGGTCATCGCGCCCGCGCGGCAGAGCATCATGTCGGCCGCGGCGTACGCGAGATCCATCCGGTCCACATAACTTACCGGGATGTAGGGGGGCATTCCCGGCATCTGCTGGACCTGCGGCAGTTCGTTCTTCGGGCCGACCGCGTGCAGGATCTGGATGCCGGCCTGCTGGAGCCACGGGGCGACCTGCTGGACGACCTCGTTGAGGCGGCGGGCGCCCTGGGAGCCGCCGGAGACGAGCAGCGTCGGCAGGTTCGGGTCGAGGCCGAACATCGCGCGGGCCTCGGGGCGCACGGCGGCGCGGTCCAGGGTGGCGATGGAGCGGCGCAGCGGGATGCCGATGTACCGCGCGTTGCGGAGCTTGCTGTCCGGGGTGGAGACCGCGACCTGGGCGGCGTACCGGGAGCCGATCTTGTTGGCCAGGCCGGGGCGGGCGTTGGCCTCGTGGATGACGATCGGCACCCCCAGGCGCTTGGCGGCGAGGTAGCCGGGCAGGGCCACGTACCCGCCGAAGCCGACGACGGCGTCCGCCTTGGTGCGCTCCAGGATCTGCTCGGTCGCCTTGATCGTGCCGCGCAGCCGGCCCGGGACGGTGATCAGCTCCGGCGTGGGCTTGCGCGGCAGGGGCACCGCGGGGATCAGCGCGAGCTCGTAGCCCCGCTGGGGAACGAGCGTGGTCTCCAGGCCGCGCTCGGTGCCCAGGGCCGTGATGCCCACGGTCGGGTCCTGCCTGCGCAGGGCGTCCGCGAGGGCGAGCGCGGGCTCGATGTGGCCGGCGGTCCCCCCACCAGCGAGTACGACATGCACCGAAATTCACCGCTCTCCGGACGAACGCGCCGCCGAGGCACGCCGTCGCATCGTGTTCCATCTCCGGGGCCCCGTGAGACCCCCGGCCCCCCGCTTTCTACCAAAGCGGGGATGCCGCATCGCAAGCGCCGCCCGCGCAGCGGGCTCGTCGCGCGCGAACGCGATCAGCAGCCCGATGGCGAACATGGTCGGCAGCAGGGCGGAGCCCCCGTAGGAGAACAGCGGGAGGGGGACACCGGCGATCGGCAGCAGGCCGAGCACCGCACCGATGTTGATCACGGCCTGCGCCGTGATCCAGGTGGTCACACCTCCCGCGGCATACCTCACGAAGGGGTCCTCCGTGCGTCCGGCCACGCGGATACCCGCATAGCCTAGAGCCGCGAACAGGGCGAGTACCGACAGCGTCCCCGCGAGGCCCAGTTCCTCACCGGTGACGGCGAAGATGAAGTCGGTGTGTGCTTCGGGGAGTTGGCCCCATTTCTCCACGCTCGCACCGAGCCCGGAACCGAAGATCCCGCCGGAGGCGAGGGCGTAGATGCCGTGCACGGCCTGCCAGCAGTCGACGGGGCCGGACTGGGGTTCGGTGGCGCCGAGGCACTGCAGCCGGGCCATGCGGTTCGGGCTGGTCTTGATGAGGATCACACCGATCGCGGCGGCGATCGACAGCACGCCCACGAAGAGCCGGGTGGGGGCGCCCGCCAGCCACAGCAGGCCGAACAGGATCGCCGTCAGGATGATCGCCGTCCCCATGTCGCCGCCGAGCATGATCAGCCCCAGCAGCATGAACGCGACCGGCACGAGCGGCACCAGCATGTGCTTCCACTGCGCCAGCAGCTTCCTGTCCTGCTTGCGGGCGAGCAGGTCGGCACCCCACAGGACCAGTGCGAGCTTGCCGAACTCGCTGGGCTGGATCTGGAACGAGCCGCCGAGCGAGATCCAGTTCTGGTTGCCGTTGACCGCCCTCCCTATCCCCGGCACCTGCACCAGCACCATCAGGCAGACGGCGCCGGCGAGGATCGGGTAGGCCAGCGCCCGGTGCAGCTTGGCCGGCATCCGGGAGGCGACCAGCAGCAGCACCCCGCCGATGGCGGCCGCCAGGAACTGCTTGCGGAAGAAGAACGAGCCCGGCAGCGACATCTGCAAGGCGGTGATCTGCGAGGCCGAGTAGACCATCACCAGGCCCAGCACGGTGATCAGCAGACTGCCGCCGAGGATCAGGTAGTACGCGGTCAGCGGCCGGTCCCAGGCCTTGCGCGCCCGGGTGGCGAACCGCAGCACGGGGTTGTCGCGCGGGGGCCGGGCGGCGGGCCGCCGCGCGGCCCGCTGAACGGGCGGCCGGCCGCCGGTTCGGCTACCGGGCATCGGCGCTCACCGCCCCGCCGCCCGGCACGGCGCCGTGACCGGCGGTGCACCGCCGACGAGAACCCAGCCACATCCGAGTCACGCGTCCCTCCAAGGGTCCCGGAGCAACCGCCGCGGCCGGAACCCGCCGTCAGGCGCCCGCGCCGAGTCCGCGGACCGCTTCCGCGAACGCGTCACCGCGCTGGTTGTAGTTGGCGAACATGTCCATGGAGGCGCAGGCCGGGGCGAGCAGCACCGTGTCGCCTTCGACGGCGAGGCGCCGGGCCTCCTGGACAGCCGCGAGCATCGCCCCAGTGTCGGCCCGGTCGAGGTCGACGACGGGTACTTCCGGGGCGTGTCGCGCGAGGGCGTCGCGGATCAGCGCCCGATCGGCACCGATGAGGACGACCCCGCGCAGCCGCCCGGCGGACCGGGCGACCAGCTCGTCGAAGGCCGCGCCCTTGGCGAGTCCGCCCGCGATCCACACGATCGACCCGTACGCCGCCAACGAGGCTTCCGCCGCGTGGGTGTTGGTGGCCTTGGAGTCGTCGACGTAGGCGACGCCGTCCACGTCCGCCACGTGGGCGATGCGGTGGGCGTCCGGGGTGAAGGCCCGCAGGCCGTCCCGTACGGCCCTGGCGGGCACCCCGAAGGCGCGCGCGAGGGCCGCCGCGGCAAGGGCGTTGGCGATGTTGTGCGGGGCCGGCGGGTTCACGTCGGAGATCTCGGCGAGTTCCTGGGCGTTCTCCTGCCGGTTCTCGACGAAGGCGCGGTCGACCAGGATGCCGTCCACGACGCCGAGTTGGGACGGTCCGGGCGTGCCGAGCGTGAACCCGACGGCGCGGCAGCCCTCCTCGACGTCCGCCTCGCGCACCAGGTCCTCGGTGGCCTTGTCGGCGACGTTGTAGACGCAGGCGATCCGGTTGCCCTCGTAGACGCGGCCCTTGTCCTTGGCGTACGCCTCCATGGAGCCGTGCCAGTCGAGGTGGTCGGGGGCGAGGTTGAGGACGACGGCCGAGTGGGCGCGCAGGGAGGGCGCCCAGTGCAGCTGGTAGCTGGAGAGCTCCACGGCGAGGACGTCGTACTCCTCCTCGCCGAGGACCGCCTCCAGCAGCGAGACGCCGATGTTGCCGACGGCCGCCGTGCGCAGGCCCGCCGCCCGGAGGATGGAGGCGAGCATCTGGACGGTGGTGGTCTTGCCGTTGGTGCCGGTGACGGCGAGCCAGGGGGCCGCGTCCGGGCCGCGCAGGCGCCAGGCGAGTTCGACGTCGCCCCAGACCGGCACCCCGGCCTCGTGCGCCGCCGTGAAGAGCGGCTTGTCCGGCTTCCAGCCGGGGGCGGTGACGATCAGCTCGGTGCCCTCGGGCAGGGTCGCCCCGTCGCCGAGGCGCACGGTGACGCCGAGCGACTCCAGTTCGGCCGCCTGGGCACGCGCGCGTGCGTCGTCGCCGTCGTTGACGACGGTGACCCGCGCGCCGAGCCCGTGCAGCACCTTGGCCGCCGGGACGCCGGAGACGCCCAGCCCGGCGACGGTGACGTGCTTCCCCTGCCAGTCGGTCACTTTTCTGCTGCCCATCCCGCGTAGAAGAGACCCAGTCCGACGATGACGCAGATGCCCTGGATGATCCAGAAGCGGACCACGACGAGGACTTCGGACCAGCCCTTGAGTTCGAAGTGGTGCTGGAGCGGTGCCATGCGGAAGACGCGCTTGCCGGTCAGGCGGAACGAGCCGACCTGGATGACCACCGACATGGTGATGAGGACGAACAGGCCGCCCAGGATGGCGAGCAGCAGCTCGGTGCGGGAGCAGATCGCCAGGCCCGCGAGGACACCGCCGAGCGCCAGCGAACCGGTGTCGCCCATGAAGATCTTGGCCGGCGAGGTGTTCCACCACAGGAAGCCCAGGCAGGCGCCCATCAGCGCGGAGGAGACGACCGCGAGGTCCAGCGGGTCGCGCACCTCGAAGCACGCGTTGGGGTTGGTCAGGGTCTCGCCGTTGGCGCAGGACTCCTGGAACTGCCAGACGCCGATGAACGTGTAGGCGCCGAAGACGAGCACGGAGGCGCCGGTGGCGAGGCCGTCCAGACCGTCGGTGAGGTTCACGCCGTTGGACATGGCGAGGATCATGAACAGCGCCCAGACGACGAACAGCACCGGGCCGATCGTCCAGCCGAAGTCCGTGATGAACGACAGCTTGGTGGAGGCGGGGGTGATGTCGCGGGCGTCGGCGAACTGGAGCGAGAGCACTGCGAAGGCGATGCCGACGATCAGCTGGCCGGCCATCTTCGCCTTGGCCCGCAGACCCAGCGAGCGCCGCTTGACGATCTTGATGTAGTCGTCGAGGAAGCCGACCAGGCCCATGCCGACCATCAGGCCGAGCACCAGCAGACCCGAGTACGTGGGCGTCTGGCCGGTGATGACCTTGGACAGGAAGTACGCGGCCACGGTCGCCAGGATGAAGGCGATACCGCCCATGGTCGGCGTACCGCGCTTGCTGGCGTGCTCGCGCGGGCCGTCGTCACGGATGTACTGGCCGTATCCCTTGCGCGCGAGCAGCTTGATCAGCAGTGGCGTGCCGACCAGGGTCAGGAAGAGACCGATGACACCCGAGAACAGGATCTGCTTCATCATCGGGCAGCGACCTCACCCTCGGCACCGGTCGCGAGCAGCGCCTGCGCGACGCTCTCGAGGCCGACCGAACGGGACGCCTTCACGAGTACGACGTCTCCCGGGCGCAACTCGCTGCGCAACAGGTCGACCGCCGCCTGTGCGTCGGACACGTGCACCGACTCCTCACCCCACGAACCCTCGTTATATGCGCCCAGTTGCAGCCAGGCGGCTTCCCTGCCCCCGACCGCGACGAGCTTGCTGACGTTGAGCCGGACGGCAAGCCGTCCGACCGCGTCGTGCTCGGCGAGCGCCTCGTCCCCGAGCTCGGCCATCTTGCCGAGCACCGCCCACGTACGGCGCCCCGTGCCCATGGCCGCCAGCGCACGCAGGGCGGCCTTCATCGACTCGGGGTTCGCGTTGTAGGCGTCGTTGACGATCGTCACGCCGTCCGGGCGCTCGGTGACCTCCATCCGCCAGCGGGAGAGGGAGCCCGCCTCGGAGAGCGCGGTGGCGATCTCTTCCGCGGACATGCCCAGCTCATGGGCGACGGCGGCCGCGGCGAGCGCGTTCGACACGTGGTGCTCACCGTACAGGCGCATGGTCACATCGCTTGCACCGGAGGGTGTGTGAAGCCTGAAGCAGGGCTGTCCGCTGTCCGTGAGTCGTACGTTCTCGGCGCGTACGTCCGCTTCGTCGGACTCCCCGAACAGGATGATCCGCGCGGCCGTGCGGGAGGCCATGGCCCGGACCAGGGGGTCGTCCGCGTTGAGGACGGCGACGCCGCCGTCGCCCGCCGCGGGCAGGGACTCGACCAGTTCGCCCTTCGCCTGCGCGATCCGCTCGCGGCCGCCGAACTCGCCGATGTGGGCGCTGCCGACGTTGAGCACGAGCCCGATCCTCGGGGGCGTCAGGCCGGTGAGGTAGCGGATGTGGCCGATGCCGCGGGCGCCCATCTCCAGCACGAGGAACTTCGTCTCCTCGGTGGCGGACAGGGCGGTCAGCGGCAGCCCGATCTCGTTGTTGAGCGAGCCGGGCGTCCACACCGTCGGCGCCTTGCGCTGGAGCACCTGCGCGATGAGGTCCTTGGTGCTGGTCTTGCCGGCCGAGCCGGTGAGGGCGACGAGCGTCGTGCCGAGCGTGCGCACGACGTGCCGGGCGAGGGCGCCGAGCGCCGCCTGGACGTCGTCCACGACGATCGCGGGCACGCCGACGGGGCGCGAGGCCAGTACGGCCGCCGCGCCCGCCTCCACGACCGCGCGGGCGAAGTCGTGGCCGTCCACGCGTTCGCCGGCGAAGGCGACGAAGAGGCTGCCGGGCTCCACCTCGCGGGAGTCCCGGACGACCGGCCCGGTGACTCGCGCGGTCGGATCCGGTATGTCGTGCGTCTGCCCGCCGACGACTGCTGCGATCTCGGCGAGGGAGAGGGCGATCACAAGTTCATCCCTGGGTCTTCTGGATAGCTTCGCGAAGCACCTGGCGGTCGTCGAAGGGACGGACCACACCGGCGATGTCCTGGCCCTGCTCGTGGCCCTTGCCCGCGACCAGCACGGTGTCGCCGGGCCGCGCGCGGCCGACGGCGGCGGCGATCGCGGCGGCCCGGTCCTCGAAGAGCTGGACCTCGCCGCGCTCGTGGGCCGGCACGGAGGCGGCGCCCTGGAGCATGGTCGCGAGGATCGCGAGGGGGTCCTCGGAGCGGGGGTTGTCGGAGGTGAGTACGGCGGTGTCGGCGAGCCGGGCCGCGGCGGCGCCCATCGGCGCGCGCTTGGTGGTGTCGCGGTCGCCGCCGCAGCCGAGCACGATGTGCAGCCGGCCCTTGGTGACCTTGCGCAGCGCCCTGAGGACGGACTCGACGGCGTCCGTCTTGTGCGCGTAGTCGACGACCGCGAGGTAGGGCTGCCCGGCGTCCACCCGCTCCAGCCGGCCCGGCACGCCCGGTACGGCGGCGACGCCGTCGGCGGCGGCCTGCGGGTCGAGGCCGGCCACGGAGAGGGCGACGATCGCGGCGAGGGTGTTGGCCACGTTGAACGGGCCGGGCAGCGGCGACCTGGCGGCGACCCGCTCACCGCGCGGGCCGACGGCGGTGAACGTCGAGTCCAGCGGGCCGATCCGGACGTCCTCGGCGCGCCAGTCGGCGTCGGGGTGCCCCTCGGCGGAGAAGGTGACGACCGGGACCTCGGCCTCCCCGGCGGCGAGCCTGCGGCCGTACTCGTCGTCGAGGTTGACCACGCCGAGTCTGCTGCGTGCGCGCGTGAAGAGCTGCGCCTTGGCCCGGAAGTAGTCCTCCATGTCGGAGTGGAACTCCATGTGCTCCGGGCTGAGGTTGTTGAACACGGCGATGTCGAAGACGCAGCCGTCGACCCGGCCGAGGACCAGGGCGTGGCTGGAGACCTCCATCGCCACGGCGTCGACGCCGCGTTCGCGCATGACCGCGAAGAGGGCCTGGAGGTCGGTGGCCTCGGGGGTGGTGCGTTCGGACTTGATGCGCTCGTCGCCGATGCGCATCTCGACGGTGCCGATGAGTCCCACCCGGCGCCCGCCGCCGTCGTCCGTGGTGCGGGTGGCCTTCAGGCCGCCCTCGACGAGGTACGCGGTCGTGGTCTTGCCGGAGGTGCCGGTGATGCCGATCTGGAGCAGGTCGCGGCCGGGGTGGCCGTAGATCGCGGCCGCCAGTTCGCCCATGCGCCCGCGCGGGTCGTCGACGACCAGCACCGGCAGACCGGTCGCGGCGGCGCGCTCGGCGCCGGTCGGGTCGGTCAGGACGGCGACCGCGCCGAGGCCCGCGGCCTGGGTGACGAAGTCGGCGCCGTGCAGGCGGGCGCCCGGGAGGGCGGCGTACAGGTCGCCGGGGCGGACGGCGCGGGAGTCGTGGGTGATGCCCGTGACCTCGGCGGCGCCCTGCGGCGTGGCGGCACCCAGCTGATCGGCGAGCTCCGCGAGGGGGGTGGCGGAGACCTGAACCGGTCGCGGCGGCCCCGGATATGTCACGGAAGCGCCCTTCTGGGTGGTTTGGGACTGATCAGCGTGTGGCACGGCGGTGAGCGTACCGGGCGTACCCGCCTGCGGGCGAAGTGAGGGCCGGGGCGGGGTCCCGGTCGGGGCGTGGTTCCCGGGATCGGGGGTGATCATGGTCACGGGCTGGTTTCCTGGCTGGTTCGGCGCTGAACACGGGCGGGCGGACGGGCTGAGGGGCTCACGGGTCGGGGGCGGCCCGGGCGAGGGGCGCCCGGGAGGGCTCAGGGGGTGAAGGAGACCGGGAGGTTCGCGGCCTTCGCCCCGGTCGGGGGCACCTGGAGGGACTTCAGGGTGAACTCCATGACCTGCTTGAAGACGGGACCGCAGATCTGGCCGCCGAAGTAGCTGCCCTCGGTGGCGTTCTGGATCGCGCAGTAGACGGTGACGCGGGGGTTGTCGGCGGGCGCGAACCCGGCGAAGGACGAGGTGTAGCCGTTGTACTTGCCGGTGGCCGGATCCACGCGGTTGGCGGTGCCGGTCTTGCCCGCCACGCGGTAGCCGGGGATGCGCGCCTTGGTGCCGGTGCCCTCCTCGTCGTCCACGACCGACTCCAGCATCTGGGCGAGGGTCTTGGCCGTCTTCTGGCTGACCACCCGGGTCTTCTGCGGGGCCTCGGCCGCGGTGAAGCGTCCGTCGGGTCCCTTGGTGCCGCGCACCAGGGTCGGCTCGACACGGACCCCGCCGTTGGCGATCGTCGAGTAGACGGAGGCCGCCTGCACGGCGTTGATGGACACGCCCTGGCCGAAAGGAATCGTGTACTGCTGCGAGGTGGACCAGGCGTCGGGCGCCGCGAGGATGCCCTTGGTCTCACCGGGGAAGCCGAGCCCGGTGTAGCTGCCGATGCCGAACTTGCGCAGGTAGGAGTAGAGGACCTCGTTCGCCTCGGACTGCGTCTCGCCCAGCTGGCCGGTCGCCAGGATGGTGCCGATGTTGCTGGACTTCGCGAGCACGCCGTTGAGCGTGAGGTACCAGGTCGGGTGGTCGATGTCGTCCTGGAAGAGCCGGTCGCCGCGGTGCAGCCGGTTGGGCACGGTGACGTGGGTCAGGGGGGTGGCGGCGTTCTCCTCCAGCACCGCGGCCATCGACATGACCTTGGCGGTGGAGCCGGGCTCGTAGGCGTCCTGGAGGGCCGCGTTGCCGAGCGCCGCGGGGTCGGCGTCCGAGAGGTCGTTGGGGTCGAAGCCGGGCGAGTTGGCCATGGCGAGGATCTCGCCGGTGCGGGTGTCCTGGACGACGACGTAGCCGCGGTCCGCCTTGGACTCCTCCACCTGCTCGGTGATGGCGTTCTGCGCGGCCCACTGGATGTCCCGGTCGATCGTCAGCTCGACGTCGGAACCGGGCACGGCGGGCGTCTCGGTGGAGCCCGCGGTGGGCACCTGGCGGCCGCCGGACTGGGCGTAGCGGATCTTGCCGTCCTTGCCGGTCAGCGTCGCGTTCAGCTGCTGCTCGACGCCTCCGCCGCCCTTGCCGTCGGCGTTGACCCAGCCGAGTATCCCGGCGGCGATGTCACCGTTGGGGTACACGCGCTTGCTGCTGGGGACGGAGAAGACGCCGGCGAGGACGTTGACCGTGGAGCCGTCCGTCTCCGCCTTGGTGGCGAGCGCGGACTTCAGGTCCTTGATCTGCTTCCAGACCTGCGGGGTCTGGCGGCTGGCCAGCTTGGCGTAGCGGGCGTCCTCGTCCTCCGGCCGCAGCTTCGCGACGAGGTCGGACTGCTCCTGGCCGAGGATCGGCGCGAGGAGCGCGGCCGCCTGCTCGGGACCGTCGTCGATCTTCAGCTGCTTGCGCGCGAACATCGTCGGGTCGGCGGTGATGTCGTAGGCGTCCTCGCTGGTCGCCAGGGCCACGCCGGAGCGGTCGGTGATCTCGCCGCGCTCGGCGGCCAGCACCTGTCCGACGTACCGGTTCTGCTCCGCCGCGGCGGCGTACGTGCTCGCGTCGACGGCCTGCACCTGGAGCAGCCGCACGACGAAGGCGGCCAGCACCAGCGTCAGCGCGAGGCCCACCATCCGCCGGCGCGGCCGCGGGCTGCCGAGCCGGATGACACGGGGAGCGGCGGGCCGCGGCGCGGCCGGCCGGCGGGCCGGGCGGGCACCGGGCCCGGGGCGGCGCCGGGCCGCGGCGGGCCGCGGGGGCCGGGCGGGGCCGGGCACGCGCCGGCGCGGCGGTTGCCTGTCGGACACTTCCGTCACCTGCCGGGGGTCGGGGGAAGGACTGTGGTGGGCGCGGCCGCCGCCGGGTAGGGGTCGGCCGCGGCGGCCGGGGACGGGGCGTCGGACGCGGAGGTCACCGCGGACAGGTCGTCGGCGATCACCTCCGGGGGCCGTACGGCCATGGCGGGGTCCGCCGAGGACCGCGGGGCGGCGGAGGGGACGCCCTTCACGGTGCCGTCAGGGTCGAGGAAGGCCGGGTCTCCGCCGGGCACCATGCCCAGTTCACGGGCGCGGCGCTGGAGGGCGTCCGGGGCCGAGTAGGAGTCGATGTCCCGCTGGAGCGCCTGTTCCTCGTCGGTGAGGGCCTTGGTCTCCTTCTCCAGGTCGTCCATCCGGAACGACCCCTCGCTGAGCGCGGAGTTCAGCACCAGCAGACCGATGAGGCCGCCGCCGAGGAGCAGCACGACGAGCAGCACGAAGGGGGTGCGGGCGGCCTGGCGCGGGCCCGCCGGGAAGAGACGCGCGAGCCGGGCGGCCCTCCCCCTCAGTTCGGGTTTCCTGCTCACTCGCCCTCCCCTGGGTCGGAGTCACGAACCCACTCGGGCCGGGGTGTTCCCCGGCGTGCCCGCCTCACGCCCGTCACTCAACGGCCTCCCTGATGCGCTCGGCCCCGCGCAGCCGGGCCGGAGCCGCGCGCCGGTTCTCGGCGATCTCTTCCTCGGTGGGAAGTTCGGCACCGCGCGTGAGCAGCTTGAGCCGCGGCTGGTAGCGCTCGGGCACGACCGGCAGTCCGGGCGGCGCGGTGGAGGCGGCTCCGGCCGCGAACACCTGCTTGACCAGCCGGTCCTCCAGCGAGTGGTACGACAGCACGGCGATCCGCCCGCCGACGGCGAGGGCGCCGACCGCGGCCGGGATCGCGCGTTCCAGCACGGCGAGCTCACCGTTGACCTCGATGCGCAGGGCCTGGAAGGTGCGCTTGGCGGGGTTGCCGCCGGTCCGCTTGGCGGCCTGGGGCAGCGCGCCCCGGATCAGCTCGACGAGCCGGGCGCTGTGCGTGAACGGCTCCTTCTCCCGTTCCCGCACGATCGCCGAGACGATCCGCTTGGCCTGCTTCTCCTCGCCGTACGCCCGCAGGATGCGCACCAGTTCACCGGGCGGGTAGGTGTTGAGGACCTCGGCGGCGCTGATGCCGGTCGTCTGGTCCATGCGCATGTCGAGCGGGGCGTCCTGGGCGTAGGCGAAGCCCCGCTCGGCCTCGTCGAGTTGCATGGAGGAGACCCCGAGGTCGAACAGCACGCCCTGCACGCGCGGGCTGCCGAGGCGCTCCAGCACCTCGGGCAGTTCGTCGTACACGGCGTGCACGAGGGTGGCGCGGTCCCCGTAGGGCGCCAGCCGCTCGCCGGACAGGCGCAGCGCCTCGGTGTCGCGGTCGAGGGCGACGAGCCGGACGTCGGGGAACCGGGTGAGCAGGGCCTCGCTGTGCCCGCCGAGACCGAGGGTGCAGTCGACGACGACCGCTCCGGGCCGCTCCAGGGCGGGGGCCAGCAGATCCAGGCACCGCCGGAGCATCACCGGGACGTGCCGGGTCCGTCCCTCCGGTCGCGCGCCTTCGCCCTCGTTCGCATGCGCTTCGCGCCCCTCCACCTCTTGGGCCCTCTCAGATCCGGCGGGCCCGTCCGCACCGCCGGTTCCCCACGCTCCCCGGCGGACGCGGGGGTACCCCCGGTGACGGGAGGCCCGCCGGCGCCTCAGGCGTCAGCCGGCCGGGAGCGGGAGGAGGCCGAGCCGTACGTACGCGCCGCGCACGCGGGGAGATCTCCGGCTGCCGCGCCGGGGTCTCACGGGGAATTCACCAGCGGGAAGATCGTCGCCTCCCGCTTCGCGCCACTTTAGTCCACCCTGTCTCGCGGTCAATCAACCGGCCTGCGCGTCGCGGGCCGGCCCGGGCGCCAAGCGGTGTGCGGGCGGATTTCACCCGGTCGGCCGCGGCACGCTCCCTCCTGTGGCTTACCTCACAGGTGAGAGGTGATGACGGCTTTTTCCCTTCTCACGACAGGCCCGGGACGCCGGTGACCAGTAACGTCATGGCTATGACGACTTCTGCATCCGTACCCGTCGAGTCCGAAGCCGCCATAGGCGGCGGCACCGTCACCGACCGCCTGGTCGAGGCGAACGGGCGGTACGCCGCCGAGTTCGCCGACCCCGGCATGGACGCCCGCCCCGTGCTCCGGGTGGCGGTCGTGGCCTGCATGGACGCCCGGCTCGACCTGCACGCCGCGCTCGGCCTGGAACTCGGCGACTGTCACACCATCCGCAACGCGGGCGGCGTCGTCACCGACGACGTGATCCGCTCCCTCACCATCAGCCAGCGCAAGCTGGGCACCCGCAGCGTGGTGCTCATCCACCACACCGGCTGCGGCCTCGAGACGCTCACCGAGGATTTCCGCAACGAACTGGAGATGGAGGTCGGCCAGCGTCCCGCGTGGGCGGTGGAGTCGTTCCAGGACGTCGACCAGGACGTACGGCAGTCGATGCAGCGGGTGCGCACCTCGCCGTTCCTGGAGCACACCGACGACGTGCGCGGTTTTGTCTTCGACGTGAGGACGGGCCTGCTGCGCGAGATCGACCCGGGCCAAACGTCCTGAGACCTGACATATCGCTGTCAGTTGTCCACAGGCGAGTGACACGAATCGGTAACGGCGGCAAGAATGCGGGAGTGGTGTCACGCGGGGCTCCCCGCGTGGTGCCCGTGTTTCGGGGTGGGCCGGTCCGCGCAGCGTCGGCCCGGAGGAACGGGCCGAGGAGGGCCGGGTGACGACCTATGACGATCGAGCGAGCCTCACTGATCTGACCGCCACTGTGGAGCGTGTCCGCAGTTCGGTGGAGGGAGTGATCGAGGGCAAGCCCGAGGTCGTACGGCTTTCGCTGACCGTGTTGCTCGCCGAGGGGCATCTTCTGATCGAGGACGTCCCCGGCGTGGGCAAGACGATGCTGGCGAAGGCGCTGGCGCGTTCCATCGACTGTTCGGTGCGACGCATCCAGTTCACGCCCGACCTGCTGCCGTCGGACATCACCGGCGTGTCCATCTGGGACCAGCAGCGCCGCGACTTCGAGTTCAAGCCGGGCGCGATCTTCGCGCAGATCGTGATCGGCGACGAGATCAACCGCGCCTCGCCCAAGACGCAGTCCGCGCTGCTGGAGTCCCTGGAGGAGCGCCAGGTCACCATCGACGGGCAGTCCTACGAGCTGCCCAGCCCGTTCATGGTGGTGGCCACGCAGAACCCGATCGAGATGGAGGGCACCTACCCGCTGCCCGAGGCCCAGCGCGACCGTTTCATGGCGCGCGTCTCCATCGGCTACCCGAGCCCCGAGGCCGAGTTGCAGATGCTCGACGTGCACGGCGGGGCGAGCCCGCTGGACGACCTCCAGCCGGTGGCGCACGCGCACGAGATCGTCAAGCTGATCGACGCCGTCCGCGGGGTGCACGTCGCCGAGGCGGTCCGCAGGTACGCGGTCGACCTGGTCGCCGCCACCCGCACCCACCCCGACCTCAGACTCGGTGCCTCGCCGCGCGCGACGCTGCACCTGCTGCGGGCGGCGAAGGCGTCCGCAGCGCTCGGCGGCCGGGACTACGCGCTGCCGGACGACGTGCAGCAGCTCGCCGTGGCCGTCCTGGCCCACCGTCTGCTGCCCACCGCGCAGGCCCAGCTCAACCGCCGCACGGCCGAACAGGTCGTCGAGGAGATCCTCCAGCGCACACCGGTGCCCGCGGCCCCCGGGCAGCAGCGCGGCTACGGCCACGGGGCCGGCGCGCGGACCTTCGACCAGCAGCCGCCGCGGAGGCTGTGATGGCCTCCGGCGGGACCGGACGGGGCGAGGCCGGGCACGACGAGCGGGGCGGTGCCCGCACCGCGCTGGCCGGCCTCACCACCCGCGGCCGCTCCTTCCTGGCCGCCGGCATCGCGGCCGCCGTCTGCGCCTACGTCCTCGGGCAGCCCGACCTGCTGCGGGTGGGGCTGCTGCTGGCCGCGCTGCCCCTGGTCTGCGCGGCCGTGGTCTACCGCACCCGCTACCGGGTCTCCGGCAGCCGCCGGCTGTCCCCCGCACGGGTGCCCGCCGGCAGCGAGGCGCGGGTCCACCTGCGCATGGACAACGTCTCCCGGCTGCCCACGGGCCTGCTGATGCTCCAGGACCAGGTGCCCTACGTCCTCGGCCCGCGCCCCCGCTTCGTGCTGGACCGGGTGGAGCCGGGCGGCCGCCGCGAGGTGTCCTACCGGGTCCGCTCCGACCTGCGCGGCCGCTACCCGCTGGGCCCCCTCCAGCTGCGGCTGAACGACCCGTTCGGCATGTGCGAGCTGACCCGCTCCTTCTCGACGTACGACACCCTGACGGTGACCCCGTGTGTGGAGCCGCTGCCGCCGGTCCGGCTCGGCGGCGAGGCCAAGGGGTACGGCGACGGGCGGCAGCGCTCCCTGGCGCTGGCCGGCGAGGACGACGTGATCCCGCGCGGCTACCGCTACGGCGACGACCTGCGGCGCGTGCACTGGCGTTCCACGGCCCGCTACGGCGAGCTGATGGTGCGCCGCGAGGAGCAGCCCCAGCGCGCGCGCTGCACCGTGCTCCTCGACACCCGCGCGCTCGCCTTCCGGGGCGCGGGCCCCGACTCGGGCTTCGAGTGGGCGGTCTCGGCCGCCGCGTCCGTGCTGGTGCACATGCTGGAGCGGGGCTTCTCCGTGCGGCTGCTGACCGACACGGGCGACTCGGTGCCCGGCGAGGGCGCCGACGGGTTCGCTGGGGCGAGCCAGGGGTCGGCGGACGCCGCCGGGCTGATGATGGACACCCTCGCGGTGATCGACCACTCCGACGGCACCGGTCTGTCGCCGGCCTACGACGTGCTGCGCGGCGGCAACGAGGGGCTGCTGGTGGCGTTCCTCGGGGATCTCGACGAGGAGCAGGCCGCGGTCGCGGCCAGGATGCGCCGGCGCAGCGGGGGCGCGGTCGCCTTCCTGCTGGACGGTGAGGGCTGGGGGCGTGAACCGAATGCCGGGTCCGATCCGATGAACAGGACACAGGAGCGGCTGCGGATGCTGCGCGAGGCGGGGTGGACGGCCCTGAGCGTGCCGCGGGGCGCCTCGCTGGGCGAGCTGTGGCGCCGGGCGGACGGCGAGCGCTCCGGTGTGGTGACGGCGGGCGGCGGGACGAGCGGAAGGGGGGCGGGGGCATGAGCGGGCGGGCACGGCTCACCCTGTGTTCGGCGGCGGCCACGCTGGCGGCGTCGAGCGCCCTGCTGCCCTTGGTCGACCGTCTGGCCTGGGTCTTGCAGGCCGCGTTCCTGCTGGCCGTCCAGTCGCTGGCGGGCGCGGCGGCGCGGCGGATCCCGCTGGCCCGGCCGCTGACCGTCCTGGCCCAGGTGCTGGTCGCACTGGTGCTGCTCACGGTGGTCTTCGCCCGGGAGTACGCCCTCGCCGGGCTGGTCCCCGGCCCGGAGACGTTCCAGCACTTCGCCGACCTCCTGCGGGCGGGCGCGGACGACGTGGGGCGGTACGCGATCCCGGCACCGCTGTCCGACGGCATCCGGCTGATGCTGGTCGGCGGTGTGCTGGTGATCGGGCTGGCGGTGGACACCCTCGCGGTGACCTACCGCAACGCGGCCCCGGCCGGCCTGCCGCTGCTCGCGCTGTACTCGATCGCCGCGGGCCTGTCCGACGGAGCGGCCGACTGGGTGTGGTTCCTGGTCGCCGCCGCGGGATACCTGATGCTGCTGCTGGCCGAGGGCCGGGAGCGGCTCTCGCAGTGGGGCCGGGTCTTCGGGGGCGGCCCGCGCGCCGCGGGGGGACCGTCCGCCCCCGTGGCCCCGGTGCGCACCGGGCGGCGGATCGGCGCGGTCGCCCTGGGCGTGGCCCTGGTGGTGCCGCTGCTGCCGCTGCCCGCGATCGACGGCGGGCTGCTGGACGGCGCCGGCACCGGAGTGGGGGCGGGCAGCGGCAGCGGGGGCACGATCTCCGCGGTCAACCCGCTGGTGTCCCTGCGCGACAGTCTGAACGTGGACGAGGACCGCACGGTCCTGACCCTGCGCACCAGCTCCGCCGACGTCTCGGAGCTGTACCTGCGGATCGTCTCCCTGGACGACTTCGACGGCACCACGTGGAAGCCGTCGAAGCGGACCATCGTCGCCGTGCCGGACGAGCTGCCCACGCCCACCGGCCTGGGCTCTGACGTCAAGCACTCGCAGATCACCACCCGGGTCGCGGCCGCCGACTGGTACGCCCAGGACTGGCTGCCGATGCCGTACCCGCCGAGCGGTGTCCGGATCAACGGCAACTGGCGGTACGAACCGGTCGGCATGGCCCTCGTCGGCGACCACGGCGAGACCACGCGCGGCAAGACGTACCAGGTCGACAGCCTCGACGTGCGGCCGACGGCGCGGCAGCTGGCCTCGGCGCCGGAGGCCCCCGGGGCGATCCGCGGCGAGTACACCGAGGTGCCGGACTCGCTCCCCGCGGTGGTGGAGCGCACGGCCCGTGCGGTGACCGAGGGTGCGGCGAACGACTACGAGCGTGCGGTGGCGCTGCAGGACTGGTTCGCGGTGACGGGCGGCTTCGAGTACGACACCGAGGTCGACGTCGGCGGCGGCACGAACGCGATAGCCCGGTTCCTCCGTGACAAGCAGGGCTTCTGCGTGCACTTCTCGTTCGCGATGGCGGCGATGGCGCGCACGCTGGGCATCCCGGCCCGGGTCGCGGTGGGCTTCGCGCCCGGTACGCCGCAGGGGGACGGATCGGTGGCGGTGGGCCTGAAGGACGCGCACGCCTGGCCGGAACTGTACTTCGAGGGGGTGGGCTGGACCCGCTTCGAGCCGACCCCGACGCGGGGCACGACGCCCTCGTACACCGTCCCGGAGGTGTCGGGCGACGCCGTCCCGGAGCTGCCGCAGGCTTCCACCCCGGCGGACGCGTCTCCGTCGGCGGAGCCGTCGGAGAGCACGAGCTGCTCGGCGGTCGACCGGCAGCTCGACGGCTGCGCCGGCGCGCTGCCGCAGGACCCGGCGGAGCAGGGCGGCGCCGGCACCCCGTGGTACCGGACCGCCGGCTGGACCCTGCTGGGGGCGGCGGCCCTGATGCTTCCGCTGCTGCCGATGCTGTGGCGGCGCAGACGCCGCGCGGTGCGGCTGGCGTCGGCCCGGCACACCGGGTCCGCCGCGACCGGCGCGGGCGCCCGCGAGGCCGGCGGGGCCGGCGGCGGGCACGGTCCCGGCGCCGGGACCGGTCCTGCGGTGCTGCCGGACGTGCCGTCGCACGAGGCCGCGGAGGCGGCCGCCGGGCATGTGCTGGCGGTGTGGCGGGAGCTCACGGACACGGCCTGGGACTACGGCATCGCCCCCGACGAGGCGCTGACGCCCCGCCGGGCGGCCGAGCGGATCGTCCGGCTCGGCGAGCTGGACGAGGCGACGGCCCGCTCGGTGCACCGGGTCGCGGGCGCCGTGGAGCAGGTGCTGTACGCGCCGGAGCCGCGCGCCGAGGCGGGCCTGGCCGACGAGGTGCGCGAGGTGTGGGCGGCGCTGCGCGCGCGGGCCGGCCGGCGCACACGGCTGCGGGCGGTGCTGGCACCGCGTTCGGCCGTCCGTGCGGTCTGGGAGCTCACGGACCGGTGGACGGCCCTGCGGGCGGCCGGGGCGGCCCGGTGGGCGTCCCTGACCCGCCGCGCATCACCGTCCGGACACGAGGGCGGCTGACAGCGCCCGGCGCGCGCCGAGAGGAACGGCGGGCGGCGGGCGCTCTGAGCCCGGCGGGCCGGTGGGAGGCGGTGAGCTTCCTGAGTCCCGCGGGCCGCTACGAGCGGTTGACCGGTGGGAGCGGCGGTGGTTCCTCGGTGCGGGGCCACCGGGGAGCGCTGCGTTCGGCCCCCGTCCCGGGAGTGATCCGGGGGCGGGGGCCGAACGCTGGGGGCGTGATGCTCCCGGAGGCCGTTTGCTGCGGGGCGGGCAGGGCCGCCGGGCGGGCGGGGCCGGCTGGGCCGGGCAGTGGCGGCGGGGTGAGCGCATCGGTGAGGGGGTGACCACCCGGCCGGGTGGTCACCCCCTCACCGATGTCGTGGCACGAGCTGTGCGGCTCTGCCGGACGCCGGGGCCGAACCTCAGTGGCCGTGGCCACCCTGCTCGTCACGGCGGCGCTGCCAGCGCTGCTCGATGCGGTCCATCATGGAGCGCTTCGCCCGTCCCTGACCGCGAGCGTGCGGAGCTCCCGTCGGCTGTTCACCGGGCTTGGGGGCCTTGCGCCAGCCGGTCACGGCGAGAACCGCGCATCCCAGCATGACGAGGAATCCCACCACGCTGAGCCAGACCTGCTTGGCGACCATACCGGCCATGAGGAGCGCGATACCCACCAGGAAGCCTGCGACTGCCTGGTAGACCCGCCGCCGGGTGTACGTACGCAGCCCGCTTCCCTCGAGCGCCGACGCGAACTTGGGATCTTCGGCGTACAGCGCTCGCTCCATCTGCTCGAGCATGCGCTGCTCGTGCTCCGAGAGCGGCACGGAGTCCTCCTCATCGTGCAGTCGCCGGGGCGACCCGGGGGGTCCCTTCAGGATAGGCAGGGAATCGCCCCCGTGAAACCCGCCCCTCTACGCCAATTGGCCAACCGGAGCCCTCCATGGACGTCCCGGTCCGCTGACAACTCCATTCCCCAGCGGCCGACCCGTCATGCCGGGCGGTCTCCCTCGATCATACGGCGCACAGCGCCCGAACGGGGGGCCTGTGGCGTACTCCATGTGCGGCCAAGTCGCTGATCAGCGGCGCGTCACGGGAGCGCGCTCAGGTCCCGTCCGTCGCCCGCGTCTCACCGAGCACATGGAGCTGCGTGGCCACGGAGTGGAAGGCGGGCAGCTCGGCCGCCGCCTCCTCAAGCTTCAGCAGGGCTTCCAGTGCGCCGGGCTCGGTGTCCACGAGCACGCCGGGGACGAGGTCGGCGAAGACCCGTACGCCGTGCACGGCGGCGACCCGGAGGCCGGCGCCCTCGACCAGCCCGGTCAGCTGCTCGACGGTGAAGCGGTGGGGCACGGGGTCGCCCTCGCCCCAGCGGCCGTCCGGGTCGGCGAGGGCCTGGCGGGCCTCCTTGAAGTGGCCGGCGAGGGCCCGGGCGAGGACGGCTCCGCCGAGGCCGGCGGCGAGCAGGCTGAGGACTCCCTCGGAGCGCAGCGCGGCCACCGCGTTGCGGACGCCCTCGGCCGGGTCGTCGACGTACTCCAGGACGCCGTGGCACAGGACGGCGTCGTAGCCGCCGCGCTCGGCGACGTCGAAGAGGCCGTGGGCGTCGCCCTGCACACCGCGCACCCGGTCGGCGACGCCGGCCTCGGCGGCGCGGCGCTCCAGGGCGAACAGCGCGTTGGGGCTGGGGTCGACGACGGTGACCCGGTGCCCGAGGCGGGCGGCGGGCACGGCGAAGTTGCCGCTGCCGCCCCCCGTGTCGAGAACGTCCAGCGACTCACGTCCCGTGGCCTTGACCCGGCGGTCGAGGGCGTCCCGGAGAACTTCCCAGACCACGGCGGTACGGAGAGAGGCGCGGGGGCGCATCGGGTCCGGCACGGCAGTTGACTCCTCGGCGCGGCACCGCCTCTTGCGCGGCGGAGCGAACGGGGTGCCTCCCCGGCCCCGGCTGCGGGAGAGGGAAGGCCTCAGGCGTCTTCCACCCTATTGCCTTCCGTACCGCGCCTGGTCACCGCGGTGCGCACGGGTCGCGGGAGCGGGCGCCCCCGGCCGGCCGCGCTCCGGCGTCCCGCTCACCGGCGCCGGGAGCGGGCCGTACGCACGGCACGGGTCACGTCCTCCTCACCCCGCGTCCGGCATGCCCCGGCCCGTCTCCGGCCCGTCCGGCCCGCCCCCGGGGCCCGGCACGTCCGGGTCCTCTCCCTCCTGGCGGGGCTGGGGCAGGACCGGGTGGAGGGCCAGCAGGCGCTCCACCAGGCGGACGAACATCGCCACGTCGCGTATCAGGTCGTCGGCGTCACGGCGGCTGGCCGCGCCCCGGATGCCGGCCTCGGCCCGGGCGCGGCGCCCGGCGCCGGAGGCGAACAGGGCGCTCCATTCGGTGAGTTCGGGCGCGATCTCGGGGAGCACTTCCCAGGCGCTCCGGATGCGGGCGCGGCGCCTGGGGGTGGTCTCCGGCCGTCCGCGCGCGGCGAGCACGGCGGCGGCGGTGCGCAGGGCCGCGAGGTGGGCCGTGGCGTACCGCTCGTTGGGGGTCTCGAGGACGGTCGCCTCGTCCAGTCCGGCGCGGGCCTGGGCGAGCAGGTCGAGGGCGGCGGGCGGGGCCGTGGTCCGGCGCAGCACGGGGTGCACATCGCTCGCCGGTCCGGTCAGTGAGGGGGCAGGGCCGGTGCCGCGGTGCCGACGGGCGGCTGCTGCGGGGTGGCTGGCCATGACGAACCTCCTGTCGTCTGGGTGACGGCACACCTGCTACGGGTGCCGTATGTGCCCATCGTGCGGTATGCCACTGACAATCCGTTCTGACCTGGGCTTTTGCTTCGATCGAAGGTTCGGGCTAGTTTTTGCACTGACCAGTCAGTTTAAAAAGTGGGAACGGGAGAACCGTGAACGCGGACGCGGACGGAGGCGGAGTCGCCGTCACGGCCGAGGGCTTCGGCCTGCGGGGCCCTCGCGGGTGGGCGTTCCGGGACGTCGGTCTCGACGCGGAGCCCGGCTCGCTGATCGTGATCGAGGGCCCGTCCGGATCCGGCCGGACGAGCCTGCTGCTCGCGCTCACCGGCCGGATGAGATCGACGCACGGCACCGCGACCGTGGGCACGGCACGGCTGCCGGGGCACCTGGCGGCGGTGCGCCGGATCAGCGCCCTGGCCCACGTCGCCGGAGTCACCGACCTCGACCCGGCCCTGACCGTCGGCGAGCACCTGCGCGAACGGGCGCTGCTGGAGCGGCGGTTCGCCGGATCCGTACGGGAGCTGCTGTGGCCGCGGTCGGAGAGGGCGGCCGGGACGAAGCGGTGCGTGGACGCCGCGCTGGCCGCGGCCGGGCTCGACCCGGAGGCGCTGCCCAAGGGCTCCCGGACCGCCGTACGCGATCTGGAGCGGCTGGAGGCGCTGCGGCTCTCCGTGGCGCTGGCGCTCATCGGCCGGCCGCGGCTGCTCGGTGTCGACGACGCCGATCTGAAGCTGTCCGAGGACGAACGGGCCGACGTCCACGCGCTGTTCGCGACCCTCATCGAGGCCGGTACGACGGTGATCGCGGTCTGCGGCGAGGCCCCCGACGGCGCCGTCACGGTCGCCACCCGCGGCCCCCGCCACGAACCGGCGGACGCCGACGCCGACCGGGACGGCACACCCGACCGGGACGGCAAGGCCGACCGGGAGGCGCCCCCCGGCACAGACGGCACGGACAGCGCAGACGAAACAAACAACACAGACGGCACGAACGACACAGACGGCACGGACGACACGGACAGCACGGACGACAAGGAGGGCCCGGCGGATGCGCTCGCCGAAACTGGCCGCGCTTGAGCTGCGCCGCTTCGGCCGGGGGAAGCTCTCCCGGGCCGCGCTGGTCGCGCTCCTGCTGCTGCCCCTGCTCTACGGCGCGCTGTACCTGTGGTCCTTCTGGGACCCCTACGGCCGCCTCGACCGCATCCCCGTGGCCCTGGTGAACGACGACGAGGGCGCGACCGCCGACGGCCGCAGGATCACCGCCGGGGACGACATCACCGAAGAGCTGCGCGACAGCGAGGTCTTCGACTGGCACGAGGTGAGCGCGGCGCAGGCACGCGCGGGTGTGGAGGACGGGACGTACTACCTGTCGCTGACCATGCCCGCCGACTTCAGCCGCCGGATCGCCTCCAGCGCGGGCGACTCCCCCGAGACCGGCGCCCTGCGGGTGCGCACCAACGACGCGAACAACTACATCGTCGGGCAGATCTCGCGGACGGTCTTCAGCGAGGTGCGCTCGGCCGCGTCGACGAAGGCGTCGCGCTCCTTCCTGGACCGGATCTTCATCTCGTTCTCCGACATCCACGGCAGCACGGTGGAGGCGGCCGACGGCGCCGACCGGCTCCAGAAAGGCCTGGGGAAGGCGGAACAGGGCTCCCAGGACCTCGCCGACGGGCTGAAGGACGCCAAGACCGGCAGCGGAAAGCTGGCCAAGGGCCTGAAGAAGCTCGACAAGGGCGCCGGCGACCTCGAGGACGGCGCGCAGAAGGTCGCGGACGGCACCAAGACCCTCGCCGACAAGGTCAACGCGGCCTACGCCAAGGCCGGGCCGTTCCTCGAGGACAACGAGAAGACCATCGGGGGCACCGCCCAACTGGTCGCCGACTCCGCCCAGGTGATCCGCGGTCACCTCGCCACCCTGGTCAAGACGGCCCCCGCCGCCGCCGAGAGCGCCCACGCCGCCTCGGACACCCTCGCCGGTGTCTACCGCACGCGGTGCGAGACCGCGGTGCTGCCCGACGCCGCCTGCGCCGACCTGGAGAAGGCGAGGGACGCGGCCGCGGACGTCGCGCTGGTCGCCGACGACGTCAACACGCTCGTCGCCGACCAGGACGGCGACCTGGAGGCGCTCCGCACCGACCTCGGCACGCTCCAGAAGCAGGCCCAGGCACTGGCCGACCGCGCCCCGCACCTCTCGGAGGACATCGCCGACGCCGTGTCCCGGATCAACGCGCTCGACAAGGGGGCCGCAAAGGTCGCCGCGGGCGCCGAGAAGCTGCACACCGGCCTCGGCACCGCCGAGACCGGGGCCGAGGACCTCGACGAGGGCGTCGGCAAGCTCAAGACCGGCGCCGAGGACCTCAACGGCGGTATGTACAAGCTGGTCGACGGCTCCGTGAAGCTCGCCGGCGGGCTGCACGACGGCGCCGAGCAGATCCCCGACTACGACGAGCAGGACCGCGACGCGCGCACGGCCGTCATGGCGGACCCCGTGCAGCTCGCGACCCAGGACCTGCACAAGGCGCCCAACTACGGCACCGGATTCGCCCCGTACTTCATCCCGCTGTCGCTGTGGGTGGGCGCGATGGTGGCGTACATGCTGATCCCCCCGTTGAACCGGCGCGCGCTCGCGGCGGGCGCCTCGGCCTGGCGCATCGCGCTGGCCGGCTGGCTGCCGGTGGTGGCGATCGGGGTGCTGCAGACGGCGGCCCTGATGGCGGTGCTGCACTGGGCGATCGGCCTGGACATGGCACGGGCGGCCGGGACGGTGGGCTTCCTGTTCCTGGTGACGGCCTGCTTCGCGGCCCTGGTGCAGTGGCTCAACGCCCGCTTCGGCGCGGCGGGCCGCATCCTCGTCCTCGCCCTGCTGATGCTCCAGCTGACCTCGGCGGGCGGCACCTACCCGGTGCAGACGAGCCCCGGCTTCTTCAACGCGCTCCACCCCTTCCTGCCGATGAGCTACGTCGTCGAGGCGCTGCGCCGGCTCATCACGGGCGGCGGTCTGCAACCGGTGTGGCACGCGTGCGTGGTGCTGACCGCCTTCACCGCGGGCGCCCTCGCGCTGACCGCCCTGTCCGCGCGCCGCCGCCAGGTGTGGACGCTGGACCGGCTGCACCCGGAGCTCACGCTGTGACCACGCGGCCGGGGCTCCCGGGCGGCCGGGCACCTGTGAGAATCGGGGGCATGGACAGCACCACCACGCCGGGCGGCCGCACCCGCCGCGAGGCCACCCGGCAGAAGCTCTACGAGGCGGCCGTCACCCTCATCGCCGAGCAGGGCTTCTCCGCCACCACGGTGGACGAGATCGCCGAGCGGGCCGGCGTCGCGAAGGGCACGGTCTACTACAACTTCGCGAGCAAGTCGGTCCTCTTCGAGGAACTGCTGCGCCACGGCGTGGGTCTGCTCACCGCCTCCCTGAGGGAGGCGGCCGAACGCACGGCGCGCGAGGGCGGCAGCCGGGTCGACGCCCTGGACGCGATGATCCGCGCGGGCCTCGTCTTCATCGACCGGTATCCGGCGTTCACCCAGCTGTACGTGGCCGAGCTGTGGCGCACCAACCGGGCCTGGCAGTCCACCCTGCTGGTGGTGCGGCAGGAGGCGGTCGCCGTCGTGGAGGGAGTCCTGCGCGAGGGCATCGAGCAGGGCGAGTTCAGCGACGAGATCGACGTGCCGCTGACAGCGGCCGCGCTGGTCGGCATGGTGCTGGTGGCCGCCCTGGACTGGCAGGCCTTCCAGCCGGAGCGCTCCCTGGACGACGTCCACGCGGCGCTGTCGCGGCTGTTGCAGGGGCGCGTGAGCGGTCACCGCTGACGGCGCGGGAAGGCTCCGGGCCCCCACTCCCCACTCCCCACTCCCCACTCCCCGCTCCCCGCTCCCCGCTCCAGCTCCGGGCTCCGGGCTCCGGGCTCCGGGCTCCGGGCTCCGGGCTCCGGGCTCCGGGCTCCGGGCTCCGGGCTCCGGGCTCCGGGCTCCGGCGCATGAAAGCGCCGGTGCGTCGTGGCCGCGTCCCCTGCGGGCCACCACACACCGGCGCTCCCCGTGCTCCCCCGTTCCCCCGATTCCCCGGGCGTTCCCCCGATTCCCCGGGTTTTCCCCCGGTTTCTCCCCCGTCCGGTCGTTTCCCCGCTCCCCCGTGCCTCGCTTCCGCCGACAGGGCCGGCGGAAGGAGCGGTCGAGGGCCGGCGCCGTTCCGCCGCCCCGTGCCGGCGGTGCCGGAGCCGCGCCCCTTCCCGTGCCTCCACTCTCCCGTCCGCGCAGGTGGCGCCCCATCCGCGTCGGTACTCATCTCCGCGCCTGAGTAGCCGTACTCAGACCTGCGTCCTCACCCCTACGGCGAGGCCCGGCCGTCTGGTGACGAGAGCGCCCGTGCCGGTACCCACCCGTCGGCCCGGTGCGCACGGGCCGACGGCGTCACTGTCGGTGGTGGCCGATAAAGTCGCCGGCATGGCACGGATTGCGGTGATCGGCGCCGGGATGGGCGCCCTCGCGGCCGCCGCCCGGCTGGCCGTCGCGGGCCACCGGGTGACGGTGTACGAGCGGACGGAGACATACGGCGGTGCGGTGCGCCGCTTCGAGCGGGACGGCTTCTCCTTCGACACCGGGCCCGGCCTGCTGCCCCTGCCCGCGGTCTGGCGCGATCTGTTCGTCAAGACCGGCAGGGAGCCGCTGGAGGAGTGCGTCGAGCTGCTCCAGGTCGACCCGAGCGCACGGCACCTGTTCGCCGACGGCAGTGCGGTGTCCCTGCCGAACGCCTCACGCGCGGGGGTCGTCACCGCCCTGGAGGAGGCACTGGGGGCGGGGGCCGGGCAGCGCTGGGGCGACTTCCTGGTCCGGGCCCGCGAGGCCTGGGACCGCACCCGCCGCCCGCTCCTGGAGGAGCCGCTGTGGCCGAACTGGCCGGTGCTGGCCGGGCGTGAGCCCTATCCGTCGGTCCCGCACAAGCGCCTGCTGCGCACCCGCCGGGCCGGCACGCTCGCCGAGGTCGGCGCCTGGGAGCTGCGCGACGCCCGGCTCGCCGCGCTGCTGGAGAGCCACGCGCTCGCGTACGGCCTCGACCCCCGGGCCGCCCCGGCGAGTGCGGCCGTGCTGCCGTACATGGAGCACGCCTTCGGTCTGTGGTACGTGCGCGGGGGGATGCGGGAGCTGGCCCGCGCGGTGTACGAGCGGTGCCTGGCCCGCCGGGTCGCGTTCCGTTTCGGTGCCGAGGTCGTCCGGGTGCTGGAGAAGGACGGCCGGGCGGCGGGCGTGGAGCTGGCCGGGGGGGCGGTCGTGGAGGCGGACTTCGTGGTCGCGCCCGGCACCCTGCGCGGTGCCGGGGCGGGCGTTCCGCCGCGCGGCGACGGCGAGCCGGCACCGCAGCGGGGCCTGCCCAGCCGGCTGACCGTGCTGCTCGCGCTGCGCGGCGCGCGCCCGGCGGGGACCGCGCACCGGACGGTGGTGCACACGGACGACCGCGACGGGGAGTTGGAGAGCCTCTTCGGCGCGGCACCGGGCGTGCCGGCCCGCCCGACGGTCACCGTATTGCGGCCCGACGACCCGGCGCTCGTGCCGGACGCCGGCCATGAGGCGGTCGTGCTGCGGTGTGTGGTCCCCGCCGGGGCGGAGGTGTCCGCCGGTCGTGCGGAGGCGGTGATCACCGCCGCCGAGCGGGCGTTGCCGGGCCTGCGGGACCGTCTGCTGTGGCATGAGGTGCGCACGCCCGCCGACGTCGCGGAGGAGACGGGCGCCGAGGGCGGGGGCGTCCCGGCGCCCGCGCTGGCCGCGGCCGGGGGCCGGCTGCTGCACCCGGCGAACCCCACCGGCCTGGCGGGGCTGTTCACCGTGGGCGGCTGGTCGCATCCGGGCGGCGGTCTGCCGCACGCGGGCATGTCGGGCGCGCTGGTGTCCGGGCTGATCGTGGAGGGACCGCAGTTCCGGGGCTCGCAGTGAGCTCGCGGGGCCTTCCCCGAGCGTGAACGCCCCCTCTGCCCCTGTGCCGCACCGGGACCGGCGCTGATCGTCGGTACCGGCAGTGAGCGCCGGCATGGGCGGTGAGTGCCGGTATGGGCGGTGCCCGTCAGTACCGGTACTGCTCGTCGAGTCCGGTCCCCTGCCCCTGGTGCCCGTCGCCCTGGTAGGGGTACGGCTGCTCGGCCGGGAGTTCGCCGCCGAGGGGGTCGTCGGTGCTGCGCTGCTGCGGGACCCAGACGCCGCCGGCCGGGTTCTCCCCGTAGCCGCCGGTGCCGTACTGGTCCTGCCCGTAGCCCTGCTGCTCGTACTGCTGCTGTCCGTAGCCGGCGTCGAACGAGCCCCCGCCGTAGGTCTGGGTGCCGATGTACGGGTCGGAGTAGGCGGCGTACTGCTGCTCGCCGGAGGTGTCGTAGCCGTACTGCTGCTGCCCGTAGGAGGAGTAGCCGTCGTAGCCGTAGCCCTGGTCGGGGCTCTGGGCGGTCGCCGCGTACTGGTCCTGGGGCTGGTCGGCGGCCGCGTAGGGGGTGTCGCCGTATATGCCGTAGGAGCCGGTGTCGTCGGGCAGGGGCTGCGGCTCGTAGACGGCGGTGGTCTCGGCGGCCGAGGGGTCGGCGGTACGCGCCGCGGGCGTGAAGACGTCGTCGCGGTCGTCGTCGTAGGCGGTTCCGTCCTGGCCGTACGACAGGTCGTCGGCGCCGAACGGCGCGGCGCCGTCCGGGGTGAAGGCGTCGGAGCCGGCCGCGGGGCCGGCGTCGCCCGTCTCCAGGTCGGAGACCTCCAGCGTGGGGTCCTGGCGCTCGGCCTTGCCGCGGCGGCGCTTGGTGCCGTCGGCGCCGGGCCGGTTGACGGCCCAGCCCGCCGCGAAGCCGCGGCGGAACGACAGGGTGACGTAGGTCTGGCCGACCGCGAAGGCGATCGCGCCCAGGCCGATGACGACGACGGACGGGATCAGCACGCCCAGCACGACACCGAGGAAGCCGCCGAACGCCAGCAGCCGCCAGCGCAGTCGCGCCTTGTACTGCAGCAGCACCTCGCCGAGCAGCCACAGCGCGACGATGCCGAACGCGATGTAGAGGACCGTCCAGCCCATGTACGCCCCTCTCCCAGTGGCCGCTACGCAGTGTGTCGTACGCCGGTGCGACCGGTCTAGGCCCGCGGCGGGTGGTGCAGACCCAGGTTCTCGTAGATTTCCAGCGTCGCCGTGGAGTTGTTGAGCGTGATGAAGTGCAGTCCGGGCACCCCCTCGGCGAGCAGCCGAGCGCAGAACTCCGTGGCGAAGTCGATGCCAATGGAGCGTACAGCGGCCGGATCGTCTTTCGCTGTGAGGATCCGCTCTTTCAGGGCCGCCGGGAAATGGGCGTTGCTGAGCTTGGGCAGCCGCTCCAGCATCCGCAGGCTCGTCACCGGCAGGATCTCGGGGATGACCGGGGTCTCGCAGCCGGCCGCCGCCACCCGGTCGCGCAGCCGCAGGTAGGACTCGGGCTGGAAGAACATCTGTGTGATGGCGTAGTCGGCGCCGGCGCGGCACTTGTCGACGAAGTGCCGGACGTCCGTGTCCCAGTCCCCGGAGCGCGGGTGCATCTCGGGGAAGGCGGCGACCCCGACACAGAAGTCGCCCGACTCCTTGATGAGCCGGACGAGCTCGGCGGCGTAGGTGAGGCCCTGGGGGTGCGGCACCCACGTGCCCATGGGGTCGCCGGGCGGGTCGCCGCGGACGGCGAGCATGTTGCGGATCCCGGCGTCGGCGTACTGGCCGATGATGTTGCGCAGCTCGGCGATGGAGTGGTCGACGGCGGTGAGGTGCGCGACTGGGGTGAGGGTGGTGTCGGCGACGATCTGCTGCGTCTCCTTGACCGTGGTGGCCCGGGTGGAACCGCCGGCACCGTAGGTCACGGAGACGAAGTCCGGGGCCACCGCCTCGACCCTGCGCAGGGCGTTCCACAGGCTTCGCTCACCCTGCGGGGTCTTCGGCGCGTAGAACTCGAACGAGTACGTCGTCTTGCCGTTGGCCAGGATGTCACGCACAGTGCGCGCGCGATCTGTCCTGGTGGATGCGGTTCCGAGGGCCATACCCGCAGGTTAGCCAGGGGGCGGCGGTCACCCAACCGGATCTCGGTCATTTGCCCGATTTGTCGCTATGTTGTCCATCCCTTGGGACGGACCGGCGACACCGACGCCGGCCGGTGCGCGCCGGAGCGTGCCGCGGAAGGCTCAGGCCCCGCTCAGCCGCTTGGCGAACTCCGTCGCCGCGGCCCCGGGATCGTCCGCCTCCGTGATCGCCCGCACGACGACGACCCGGCGGGCCCCCGCCTCCAGCACCTCGTCGAGGGTGGTGAGGTCGATGCCGCCGATGGCGAACCAGGGGCGGTCGGTGCCGAGGGACGCCGTGTACCGGACCAGGCCGAGGCCCGGTGCGGGGCGGCCGGGCTTGGTGGGCGTGGGCCAGCAGGGGCCGGTGCAGAAGTAGTCCACGCCCTCCTGGACGGCCGCGGCGGCCGCCTCCGCCTCCGTGTGCGTGGAGCGGCCTATGAGGACGTCGTCGCCGAGGAGGGCGCGGGCCGCGGGGACCGGCAGGTCTCCCTGGCCGAGGTGGAGGACGTCGGAGCCGGCGGCATGGGCGACGTCCGCGCGGTCGTTGACCGCCAGCAGCTTGCCGTGCCGGGCGCAGGCGTCGGCGAACACCGCCAGGTGCTCCAGCTCCTCTGCCGCCTCCAGGCCCTTGTCGCGCAGCTGCACGATGTCGACGCCGCCCGCGAGGACGGCGTCCAGGAACTCCGGGAGGTCGCCCTGGCGCCGACGGGCGTCCGTGCAGAGGTAGAGGCGGGCGTCGGCGAGGCCGGCGCGGGCGGTGTCGGGCATGCGTGGGTCCCCCCGGGGCGGTGGTGTACGACCGCGGCGGCGTCGGTCACGGCCGCCGTCGTACACCGGGCGGTTGTTCGGTTCTGTGGTTCAGACGGCGAGCGCCTGGGCGCGGCGCTTCACCTCCGTGCCGCGATTCTCGCTCAGGGCCTGGGCCGGGGTGCCGGGCAGGCTGGCGTCGGGGGTGAAGAGCCATTCGATCATCTCTTCGTCCGTGAAGCCGTCGTCCCGCAGCAGCGTCAGGGTCCCGGACAGGCCCTTGACCACCTTGTCCCCGTCGATGAAGGCGGCGGGCACGTGCAGCGCGCGGTTCTCACCACGGCGTACGGCGATCAGCTGGCCCTCCTTGACCAGCTGCCGGACGCGCGTCACCTCGACGCCGAGCTGTTCGGCGATGTCGGGCACGGTGAGCCAGGCGGGGACGAGAGCATCGATCTTTGCGTCAATCTCGGTCACGGGAACAAGCCTGCCATCTGCCACTGACAGTCGGAAGCCGGGTCCGCCCCGGCACGGCCGGTCGGCGAGCCGTTCGCATCGGGACCGCCCGCCGCGCCCGCCCCGGACCCGCCGCCGTTCCCGCGTCGGACCCCCCGCCGCGCGGACCTCGAATTCCTCACCCTTCCCACGCCGGAACTGCCGCCGCGCGGACCGCGAACCCCTCACCGTTCCCGCGCCGAACCCGCCACCACGCGGACCGCGAACCCCTCACCATTCACGCGTCGAACCCGCCACCACGCGGACCGCGAACCCCTCACCGTTCCCGCGCCGAACCCGCCACCACGCGGACCGCGAACCCCTCACCATTCACGCGCCGAACCCGCCGCCGCGCCCGCCCCGAAGCCGCGCCGCGCGTCCGCTTCGCGCGGCCCGCCCGCCCGCGTCAGGCGGTGGCCGCCTTCAAGGGGCGCGCCGGGTCCCGGAGCAGCCGCGGGTCCATCGGTGTGCCCGCCTCGATCAGCCGGCGCCCCTGGGCCAGGTCGCGGGGGCGGCCCACCGCCAGGAGGGCGACCAGGCGGTCCTCGCGCAGCCAGCAGACCGTCCAGGCCGGCCCGGACGGGTCGCCGCGCCACAGGGTGGTGTCGGCGCCGGTGTGGTGGCCGGCGTACTGGACGAAGCGGCCGAACTGCTCGGACCAGAAGTACGGGACCGGGTCGTAGACGGCCGGCGGCTCGCCGGTGGCCTCGGCGAGGATGTTCGCCGCCACCGTGCGCGGGCCCTGGAGGGCGTTGTCCCAGTGGTGGACGAGGAGCCGCTCGCCGTACCGCGCCGACGGGAAGGAGGCGCAGTCGCCGACCGCGTACACGTCCGGCGCGGAGGTGCGCAGCCGGGTGTCGGCCGCGACCTCGCCGTCGGCGCCGAGGGCGATGCCCGAGCCGGCCAGCCAGGCCGTGGCGGGGCGGGCGCCGATGCCGACCACGACGGCGCCGGCGGGCAGCCGCGTGCCGTCGTCGAGGACGACGGCGCCGGGCTCGACGCGCTCCACGCGCGCGTGGGTGCGCAGCGCGGTGCCGCTGTCGGCGTACCAGGCGGTCATCGGGGCGGCGACCTCGGCGGGCAGGGCGCCGGCCAGCGGACGCTCGGCGGCCTCGACGACGGTGACGGCGCAGCCCGCCTCCCGGGCCGCCGTGGCGAACTCCGCGCCGATCCAGCCGGCGCCGACGACCACGACGTCGTGCTGCCGGGCGAGCACGGGCCGGAGCCGTTCGGCGTCGTCCAGGGTGCGCAGCAGGTGGACGCCGGGCACGCCCTCGGCGCCGGGGAGCCGGATCGGTTCCGCGCCGGTGGCGAGCACCAGGACGTCGTACGGGACGGGCCCGGCCTCGGTGTCCAGCTCGTGGTCGGCGACGCGCACGCCGAGGGCCTCGCTGCCCAGCCGCAGCTCGATGCCGAGGCCCTCGAAGTCGACGTCGAGCGCGGAGCCCTCCGCCTTGCCGAGCAGGACGGCCTTGGACAGCGGTGGCCGGTCGTAGGGCTGGTGGGGCTCCGCGCCGATCAGGCTCACCGTGCCGGTGAAGCCCTGTTCGCGCAGCGCGACCGCGGTCTGCACCCCGGCCATGCCCGCGCCGACGACGACCACGCGCCGCGCCGATGCCCTGTCTTGGTCCCGCGTCCGCTCGCTCACCTGATCACCATAGACAACTGACGATCTGTCAGTCAGTGGCCGTGCTCCGTGACCTGCTCCACAACGCTCGTGCCGCTGCCCGGCTGGGACTCCCACTGCCACGTCTCCTCGAGCCGGACCCGGCCGTCGGGCAGCTCCACGACCGTCGCCACGCAGTGTCCCGACGAGGTCGCGCCGTCCCGCTTGAGCTGGACGTAGCGGAAGTCGAGCCGGTCTCCCTCCCGCGTACCCACCAGATGCCCGCGCACGACGTCGCCGCCCGCGTACTCGGCCCAGATCTCGCCGTCCGTCTCGTGGTACGTGAACCGGGTGCGGGTGCCGACCTGCCCGGGGGCCTGGTCGGCGACGGGGGCGAGGACGAGACCGTCGAGGGACCGGTGGCGCGGGGCGGGGCCCTCCGTCGCGCGGGAGCGGGGGGAGACGGGCGGGCGGGTCACGGGCGGAGGCTCCCTTACTGAGTCGTCCGGCGTCGGGCTAGGGTGGCCACCGTAGAGCACTCGCGGGAGCCCGGACGCACCGGGCTGAGAGGGAGGCTGGCGGCCTCCGACCGTACGAACCTGATCCGGGTCATGCCGGCGAAGGGAGGGGCTGGACGCCCATGTCCTCACGTACGTCAGACGTCCTCGTCGTCGGGGGCGGCATCATCGGGCTGGTCACGGCGTGGCGGGCCGCGCAGCGCGGGTTCGCCACGGCGGTGGTCGACCCGGAACCCGGCGGCGGGGCCGCGCAGGTGGCGGCCGGGATGCTGGCCGCCGTCACGGAGCTGCACTACGGCGAGCAGACGCTGCTCGGCCTCAACCTCGCCTCGGCCCGCCGCTACCCCGACTTCGCGGCCGAGCTGAGCGACCTGACCGGTCACGACCTCGGCTACCGCCGCTGCGGCACGCTCGCGGTCGCCCTCGACGCCGACGACCGCGCCCACCTGCGGGAGCTGCACGCCCTGCAACGGCGGACGGGGCTGGAGTCGGAGTGGCTGACCGGGCGGGAGTGCCGGCGGCTGGAGCCGATGCTCGCGCCGGGGGTGCGCGGCGGGCTGCGGGTGGACGGCGACCACCAGATCGATCCGCGGCGGCTGGCGGGAGCGCTGGTGGCCGCGTGCGAGCGGGCCGGGGTGGTCTTCCACCGGACGTGGGCGGAGCGGCTGTCCGTGGTGGCCGGCCGGGCCGCCGGCGTCCTCACGCGCGCGGGGGACGCGCTGGGCGCGGGACAGGTGGTACTCGCGGCCGGCAGCCTCAGCGGGCGGCTCGCGGGGGTGCCGGACGAGGTGCTGCCGCCGGTGCGGCCGGTGAAGGGGGAGGTGCTGCGGCTGACCGTGCCGCGGGCGTACGCGCCGTTCCTGAGCCGGACGGTGCGGGCCGTGGTGCGCGGCAGCCAGGTGTACCTGGTGCCGCGGGAGAACGGCGAGCTGGTCGTCGGCGCGACCAGTGAGGAACTGGGCTGGGACACGACGGTGACGGCCGGGGGCGTGTACCAGCTGCTGCGGGACGCGCACGAGCTGGTCCCCGGGATCACCGAGCTGCCGCTGACGGAGACGCGCGCGGGTCTGCGCCCCGGGTCGCCGGACAACGCGCCGCTGCTCGGGCCGACCGAGCTGGACGGCCTGCTGCTGGCCACCGGGCACTACCGCAACGGCGTGCTGCTGACGCCGGTGACCGGCGACGCGATGGCGCATGCTCTGGCCACCGGGGAGCTTTCCGACGAGGCCCGTCCCTTCACCCCCCGGCGCTTCGGCGCCGCCGCACTCTCGGAGCAGCCCGCATGAACATCTCCGTCAACGGTGAGCGGCGGGAGGTCGCGGCCGGCACCGCCCTCGACGCCGTCGTACGGTCCCTGACGGCGGCGCCCTCCGGGGTGGCCGCCGCGCTCAACGAAACCGTCGTCCCGCGCGGGCGGTGGTCCGCCACCGCCCTCTCCGAGGGAGACCGCGTGGAAGTCCTCACGGCCGTCCAGGGAGGCTGAACCATGGCCGACGATCCCTTCGTCCTCGGCGGGACGGCCTTCTCGTCCCGCCTGATCATGGGCACGGGCGGGGCGCCCAGCCTGGAGGTGCTGGAGCGCGCGCTGGTCGCCTCCGGGACCGAGCTGACGACCGTCGCGATGCGGCGGGTGGACCCCTCGGTGCACGGATCCGTGCTGTCGGTGCTGGAGCGGCTCGGGATCCGGGTGCTGCCGAACACGGCCGGCTGCTTCACGGCCGGGGAGGCGGTGCTGACGGCCCGGCTGGCGCGCGAGGCGCTCGGCACCGACCTGGTCAAGCTGGAGGTCATCGCCGACGAGCGGACGCTGCTGCCGGACCCGGTCGAGCTGCTCGACGCGGCCGAGACGCTGGTCGACGACGGGTTCACGGTGCTGCCGTACACCAACGACGACCCGGTGCTGGCGCGGAAGCTGGAGGACGTGGGGTGCGCGGCGGTCATGCCGCTCGGCTCGCCGATCGGCTCGGGGCTGGGCATCCGCAACCCGCACAACTTCCAGCTGATCGTCGAGCACGCGCGCGTGCCGGTGATCCTGGACGCGGGGGCCGGCACGGCCTCGGACGCGGCGCTGGCGATGGAGCTGGGGTGCGCGGGGGTGATGCTGGCGTCGGCGGTGACGCGGGCGCAGGACCCCGAGCTGATGGCGCACGCGATGCGGGCCGGTGTCGAGGCGGGGCGGCTGGCCCGGCTGGCGGGCCGGATCCCCCGGCGCCACTTCGCCGAGGCGTCGTCCCCGGCGGAGGGCCTGGCGGTGCTGGATCCCGAGCGTCCCGCGTTCTGACCGCGGCCACGGGCTCCCCCGCGGTGGGGTGCGTCACAGCTCCGCTCCAGTCGTGCTCCGACGGCGGACGGAAAGGGGGAGGTGTCCGTGGGGGCTCGTACACTCGCGTCCGTGGACACGACCCTTCAGGACCCTCTCGTCGGGCAGCTGCTCGACGGGCGTTATCGCGTGGACGCGCGGATCGCGGTCGGCGGGATGGCCACGGTCTACCGGGCCGTGGACACCCGCCTGGACCGCGTTCTCGCGCTCAAGGTGATGCATCCGTCGCTCGCCGCCGACGCCTCCTTCGTCGAGCGCTTCATCCGGGAGGCGAAGTCCGTCGCCCGGCTGGCCCACCCGAACGTCGTTCAGGTGTTCGACCAGGGGGCCGACGGGTCGTACGTCTACCTCGCCATGGAGTACGTCGCCGGCTGCACCCTGCGGGACGTGCTGCGCGAGCGCGGGGCGCTGCCGCCGCGGGCCGCGCTGGACATCCTGGAGCCGGTGCTCGCCGCGCTCGGCGCCGCGCACCGGGCCGGGTTCGTGCACCGGGACATGAAGCCCGAGAACGTGCTGATCGGGGACGACGGACGGGTCAAGGTCGCCGACTTCGGGCTCGTCCGGTCCGTGGACTCCGTGACCAGCACCACCGGCGCCGTCCTCGGCACGGTCTCCTACCTCGCGCCCGAGCAGATCGAGCAGGGCACCACCGACGCGCGCGCGGACGTGTACGCGTGCGGGGTCGTGCTCCACGAGATGCTCACCGGCGGGAAGCCGCACGAGGGGGACTCCCCCGCGATCATCCTGTACAAGCACCTCCACGAGGACGTGCCCCCGCCCTCGGCCGCCGTGCCGGGGCTGCCGTACGAGCTGGACGAACTGGTCGCCTCGGCCACCGCCCGCACCCCGGCCGTCCGGCCGCACGACGCCGTGGCGCTGCTCGCGCAGGTGCGCCGGGCGCGCGGCGCGCTCGGCGAGGAGCAGTTGGACGCGCTGCCGCCGCAGGCCCGCTCCGCGGAGCACGACAACGCCGAGCACCGTACGAGCGTGATCCCCCGCTCGCCGACCGTGCCCCGGCCGCTGCCGGTCGACGAGGACGCGCGGGCCCTCGAGGACGACGTCCACCGGACCTCCCGGTTCGCGGCGGAGCCTCCCCCGCCGCCGCGGCGCCGCTCCGGACCGCCCCGCCGCGGGCTGGTCGCGATCCTCACCGGCGTCCTGCTGGTGCTCGGCGTCGGCGCGGGCGTCTGGTACATCAACTCGGGGCAGTTCACCAAGGTCCCGGCGGTGCTGACGCAGACGCAGGCGCGCGCCGAGGAGCGGCTGGAGGCGGCCGGGCTGGAGGTCGGCACGATCGAGCACCGCTACAGCGACACGGTCGAGCGCGGCGCGGTCATCACCACCGACCCGGAGCCGGGCTCCCGCATCCGCAAGAACGACGCCGTGGCCCTCGTCGTCTCCGACGGCCCCGAGACCGTGAAGGTGCCGTATCTCAAGGGCACCCGGCTGGCCAAGGCCAAGGCGCAGCTGAAGGAGGACGGCCTGGAGCCGGGCCTGGTCACGCAGGCGTTCAGCGAGGACGTCGCCAAGGGGGCCGTGATCAGCAGCGACCCCGAGGCGGGCACGGAGCGGCGGGCGGGCACCGCGGTCTCCCTCGTCGTCAGCAAGGGCAGCCCGGTCGACGTGCCGGACGTCACCGGCGACGACCTGGCCGACGCCAGGGCCGAGCTGGAGGAGGCCGGTCTGAAGGTGAAGGTCTCCACCGGGAGGATCAACTCGGAGTACGACAAGGGCCGGGTCGCCGCCCAGTCGCCGGGTGCCGACCGGCAGCTCGCCGAGGGCGACACCGTGACGCTGACCCTGTCCAAGGGCCCGGAGACGGTCGAGGTCCCGGACGTGGTGGGCGCGAGCGTCGACGACGCGACGAAGCTGCTGGAGGAGTCCGGCTTCGAGGTCGAGGAGGACCGCGGGCTGCTCGGACTGTTCGGCGACACCGTCAAGAGCCAGTCCGTGGAGGCCGGCGACATGGCGCCCAAGGGGTCGACGATCACGATCACCATCCGGTGACCGGGCGGTCCCCGGGGCATGACACCCTGAACGGGTGACAAGTCAGCAGTGCCGCGCCGCCGCCCCCGCCTCCCCCTTCCCGTCCCGCAACCCCGTCGGCGGCCATGTCCCGGTGGCCGGCGGACTGCACTCCGTGGGGCTGTCGTACGCCCGGGAGCTCAAGGCGGAGACGGTCCAGGTCTTCGTGGCGAACCCGCGCGGCTGGGCCACCCCGGCCGGCAACCCCCGGCAGGACGAGGCGTTCCGGGAAGCGTGCGCGGCGGACTCGATCCCGGCGTACGTGCACGCGCCGTATCTGATCAACTTCGGTTCGCACACCGAGGCCACGGTCGAGAAGTCGGTGGAGTCGCTGCGGCACTCGTTGCGCCGCGGCCGGGAGATCGGCGCGCTGGGCGTGGTCGTGCACACCGGGAGCGCGACGGGCGGGCGGGAGCGGTCCGTGGCGCTGCGGCAGGTCCGTGAGCGCCTGCTGCCGCTGCTGGACGAGCTGACCCACGACGACGACCCGTTCCTGCTGCTGGAGTCGACCGCCGGCCAGGGCGCCTCGCTCTGCTCGCGGACCTGGGACTTCGGGCCGTACTTCGAGGCGCTGGACGCCCATCCGAAGCTGGGCGTGTGCCTGGACACCTGCCATGTCTTCGCGGCCGGTCACGACCTGACCGGGCCGTCCGGGATGCACGGGACCCTCGACCTGCTGGTGGACACCGTGGGCGAGGGCCGGCTGAAGCTGATCCACGCCAACGACTCCAAGGACGTCGTCGGCGCCCACAAGGACCGGCACGCGAACATCGGCGCCGGGCACATCGGCGAGGACCCGTTCCGCGCCCTGATGACCCACCCGGCGACCGCCGGCGTCCCGCTGGTCATCGAGACCCCCGGCGGGCAGGAGGGACACGCGGCGGACGTGGAACGGCTGAAGAAGCTGCGGGACGGCTGAGGCGGGGAGTCAGTCCTCGTTCTCGAACAGCACGTGGGACGTGTCCACGAGGTGCACCACGAGCACGATCAGCAGCCCGTCGCTGATGACGTACTCGATGGCCAGGCTGTGGGTCAGCGCCAGGGACCGGGTGTTCTCGTCACCGGAGATGGGTGACGAGATCTTGGTGCGGGGGTCCGTCGACAGTATGGCCAGACCACGCTGGAGCAGCTCACGGCGTTCGACCGGAAGGCCGTCACGGACGCGCGCCGCGGCCTCCGAGAAGATCACGTTGAAGACTGCCACCGAGGCTCCCTGCGCGGTTGTCGGAGTGACCGGCAACCGAGCTTGGCGGCACACAGGACCCGCAGGTCAGAGTTCCGGACCGTCCCCCGGCTCCTCCTGGTACGAGTAGCGCTGCTCCCGCCAGGGGTCGCCGATGTTGTGGTAGCCGCGCTCCTCCCAGAAGCCACGGCGGTCGGCCGTCATGTACTCGACACCGCGGACCCACTTCGGCCCTTTCCAGGCGTACAGGTGGGGGACGATCAGGCGGAGCGGGAAGCCGTGCTCGGCGGTGAGCAGTTCGCCGTCCTTGTGGGTGGCGAAGAGGGTGCGGTCGGAGGCGAAGTCCGACAGGCGCAGGTTGGAGCTGAACCCGTACTCCGCCCACACCATCACATGGGTGACGTCGTCCGCGGGGGGCGCGATGTCCAGGACCGTCCGGGCGGGGATCCCGCCCCACTCGGCGCCGAGCATGCTGAACTTCGTCACGCAGTGCAGATCGGCCACGACCGTGGTGTGCGGCAGGGCCGTGAACTCCTCGTGGGTCCAGCAGCGCTTGTCGCCGTCGGCGGTGGCGCCGAAGACCCTGAACTCCCAGCGTTCGGGCCGGAATCTGGGTACCGGTCCGTAGTGTGTGACGGGCCAGCCCCGCTGGAGTCGCTGTCCCGGCGGAAGCTCGGACGCTGCTGCTTCTCCTGGTTCTCGCTCCACCGGATGACCCATGACTCCATCCTGACAGACCGGGAGCGATGGGGAGGACCGACCCTGGCCTGGAACGGGCAACTCCTACTAAGCATGCACTTACTTACTAAGTGCGCACTTACTGGACGATCTTGCGCACCGGTGAAATCATGCGGCGGCAACCTCCCGAATCCCCACGTGGAAGGAGCCTCTGCGATGCAGGGCGACCCCGAGGTCATCGAGTTCCTCAACGAGCAGCTCACCGGCGAGCTCACCGCGATCAACCAGTACTTCCTCCACGCCAAGATGCAGGAGAACTTCGGCTGGACGAAGCTCGCGAAGTACACGCGGCACGAGTCGTTCGACGAGATGAAGCACGCGGAGGTGCTCACCGACCGGATCCTCTTCCTGGAGGGTCTGCCGAACTACCAGCGTCTGTTCCACGTCCGTGTGGGCCAGACCGTCAAGGAGATGTTCGAGGCCGACCGGCAGGTCGAGGTCGAGGCCATCGACCGCCTCCGGCGCGGGATCAAGGTGATGCGCGAGAAGGGCGACATCACGTCCGCCAACATCTTCGAGTCGATCCTCGCGGACGAGGAGCACCACATCGACTACCTCGACACCCAGCTGGACCTGCTGGAGAAGCTCGGCGAGGCGCTGTACATCGCGCAGCTGATCGAGCAGCCGGAGAGCTGAGTCAGGCTGCTTCGTCGAGTTCGGTCAGGACCGGCTTGCCCTGGTCCGCGAGCTCACGGCGCGGGCACGCGCCGCGGCCGAGTATGGCCTGAATCCGACGTACACAGGACCCGCAGTCCGTGCCTGCCTTGCAGGCGGAGGCGATCTGCCGGGGCGTGCAGGCGCCCTTCTCCGCGTGCTGCTTGACCTGCGCTTCGGTCACACCGAAGCAGCTACAGACGTACACGCGGTTCACCTCCCGCCGGGAACATGACTGGTGCCGAACCGATGTGGCGAGAACCCGTTGATCGGTGAGGCTAACCTAACCTTACCCGGGCCTCAGGTGGCGTAAAAGTGCTGTGGGGCGCGGATCGTATGTGATCCGCGCCCCAGTGCACGCTCCTGTAACAGGCGAACCGCTACTGGTCCCTGTACATCTCCGCGACGAGGAACGCCAGGTCGAGCGACTGGCTGCGGTTCAGCCGGGGGTCGCACGCCGTCTCGTAGCGCTGGTGCAGGTCGTCGACGAAGATCTCGTCGCCGCCGCCCACGCACTCGGTGACGTCGTCACCGGTCAGCTCGACGTGGATACCGCCCGGGTGGGTGCCGAGGGCCTTGTGGACCTCGAAGAAGCCCTTGACCTCGTCCAGCACGTCGTCGAAGCGGCGGGTCTTGTGCCCGGAGGCCGCCTCGAAGGTGTTGCCGTGCATCGGGTCGGTCACCCAGGCGACGGTCGCGCCCGACGCCGTGACCTTCTCCACCAGCTCGGGCAGCTTGTCGCGGACCTTGTCGGCGCCCATGCGCACGATGAAGGTCAGCCGGCCCGGCTCGCGGTCCGGGTCGAGGCGCTCGATGTACTGCAGCGCCTCCTCGGCCGCGGTCGTCGGGCCGAGCTTGATGCCGATCGGGTTGCGGATCTTCGAGGCGAACTCGATGTGCGCGTGGTCCAGCTGACGTGTGCGCTCACCGATCCACACCATGTGCGCGGAGACGTCGTACAGCTGTCCCGTGCGCGAGTCGACGCGGGTGAGCGCCGACTCGTAGTCGAGCAGCAGCGCCTCGTGCGAGGAGTAGAACTCGACCGTCTTGAACTCCTCCGGGTCAGTCCCGCAGGCGTGCATGAAGTTCAGCGCGTTGTCGATCTCGCGGGCGAGCTGCTCGTAGCGCTGGCCGGAGGGGGACGACTTCACGAAGTCCTGGTTCCACGCGTGGACCTGGCGCAGGTCGGCGTAGCCGCCGGTGGTGAAGGCGCGCACCAGGTTCAGCGTGGACGCTGACGTGTGGTACATCCGCTTCAGCCGCTCGGGGTCCGGGACGCGGGCCGCTTCGGTGAAGTCGAAGCCGTTGACGGAGTCGCCCCGGTAGGTCGGCAGCGTCACGCCGTCGCGGGTCTCGGTCGGCTTGGAGCGCGGCTTGGAGTACTGGCCGGCGATCCGGCCGACCTTCACCACCGGCACGGACGCGGCGTACGTGAGCACGGCGCCCATCTGGAGCAGCGTCTTGAGCTTGTTGCGGATGTGGTCGGCGGACACCGCGTCGAAGGCCTCGGCGCAGTCGCCGCCCTGGAGGAGGAACGCCTCGCCCTTGGCGACGGCCGCCATCCGGGCGCGCAGCTGGTCGCACTCGCCCGCGAAGACGAGCGGCGGATACGACTCGAGGTCCGCGATCACTGCGCGCAGAGCCTCGGCGTCGGGGTACTCGGGCTGCTGCGCCGCGGGCAGGTTTCGCCAGGTGTTGCCAGCGCTCGCGCTGGTCTTAGCGTTCACGGTCACGTCCTCAACATTACGGGGTCGTGTCCAGTGGTTTAGGCCCGGCTCGACAGGTGAGACGGGCCCGCGCTCACCTGTGGCCGCGGGGCGCGTGGGGTAGGGTGCGTCGCATGTTCGCGCTTTCGACCCAGAACTGGTGGTGGACCGCTCATCCGGCGGCCCACTGACTGCGCGTACGCACGACTTCGCGAAGGCCGCCCGAGGGGCGGCCTTCGGTGTTTCCGGGCACGGGCCGTTCCTCCCAGCGAGAAGGACACGGAACCCATGCACCTGCTCGACCTGCTGGACGATCCCCGCCCGTTCGCCCTGCTGCGCCGGCGCACGCCGGGCCACGACGAGAACACCGTCGACCTGCTCATCGGCCCGGTCGCCGACCACGACCGCCTCGCCGACCTGCCCGGCGAGGGCCTCGCCCTGGTCCCCTTCCGGCAGATCCGCGAGCGCGGCTTCGACGTCCGGGACGACGGCACCCCGCTCACCGTCCTGGTCCCCGAGGAGCGGTACGGGATCCCGCTCGCCGAGGCCCTGACGCAGCTCCCCGCACACGAGGTCCGGGTCGCGGGCGGCGGCTTCGACGTCGGCGACGAGGAGTACGCCGAGATCGTCGGCCGGGTGCTGCGGGACGAGATCGGGCGGGGCGAGGGGGCCAACTTCGTCATCCGGCGGACGTACGAGGGGGAGATCGCCGGCTTCTCCCGGGCGGACGCGCTCGCGCTGTTCCGGCGGCTGCTGGAGGGCGAGCGGGGGGCGTACTGGACGTTCGTGGTGCACACCGGGGAACGCACCCTGGTCGGCGCGAGCCCCGAGGTGCATGTGCGCCTGACCGGCGGGACGGTCGTGATGAACCCGATCAGCGGAACGTACCGCTACCCGGACGAGGGCCCGACCCCCGGGCACCTCCTGCGGTTCCTCGCCGACGGCAAGGAGATCGAGGAGCTGTCGATGGTCGTCGACGAGGAGCTCAAGATGATGTGCACGGTCGGCGACATGGGCGGGGTGGTGGTCGGGCCGCGGCTGAAGGAGATGGCGCATCTCGCGCACACCGAGTACGAGCTGCGCGGAAAGTCCTCGCTGGACGTGCGGGACGTGCTGCGCGAGACCATGTTCGCGGCGACCGTCACCGGCTCGCCCGTGCAGAACGCCTGCCGGGTGATCGAGCGGTACGAGACCGGCGGGCGCGGCTACTACGCGGGTGCGCTGGCGCTGATCGGCCGGGACTCGGGCGGCGCCCAGACACTGGACTCGCCCATCCTCATCCGGACCGCCGACATCGACGCGGCCGGGCGGCTGCGGGTGCCGGTCGGGGCCACGCTGGTGCGCGGCTCGGACCCGGCGGGCGAGGTCGCCGAGACGCACGCCAAGGCGGCGGGGGTGCTGGCCGCGCTGGGGGTGCGGCCGCGGCGGCCGCGCACGGAGGCCGCGCGGCAGCGGCTCGCCGACGACCCGCGGGTGCGGGCCGCGCTGGACGGGCGGCGGGCCGCGCTGGCGCCGTTCTGGCTGCGGATGCAGGAGCGGACCGCCGAATTGGACGGGCACGCCCTCGTGGTCGACGGCGAGGACACCTTCACCGCGATGCTGGCGCACGTGCTGCGGTCGGGCGGGCTGGAGGTGTCGGTACGGCGGTACGACGAGCCGGGGCTGCGGGAGGCGGTGCTCGCGCACGAGGGGCCGCTCGTCCTGGGCCCCGGTCCTGGTGACCCCTCCGACCTGGGCGACCCCAAGATGGCCTTCCTGCGGGACCTGACCGCGCAGGTGGTCCGGGAGCACCGGCACGGCGTGCTCGGCGTGTGCCTCGGGCACGAGCTGATCGCGGCGGAGCTGGGGCTGGACATCGTCCGCAAGGAGGTGCCGTACCAGGGGGCGCAGACGGAGATCGACCTGTTCGGGCGGCCGGAGACGGTCGGCTTCTACAACAGCTTCGTGGCGCGGTGCGACGACGACGCCGTGGCGGAGCTGGCGGCGCACCGGGTGGAGGTGAGCCGGGCCGCGAACGGGGAGGTGCACGCCCTGCGCGGGCCGGGCTTCGCCGGTGTGCAGTTCCATCCGGAGTCGGTGCTCACGCTGAACGGGGCGGCCGTCGTCCGGGAGCTGGTGGGTCAGTTCCGCGGTACCAGCACGTTCTCCGAGCGGCGGCCCGCGCTGTAGTCCAGGACGTTGCGCACCGTGGCGTCGACGATCTCGCCGACGGCGTCCGCGGTGTAGTACGCCTGGTGGGAGGTGACCAGGACGTTCGGGAAGGTGACCAGGCGGGCCAGGGTGTCGTCCGAGATGGCCTCCAGGGACTTGTCGAGGAAGAACAGGCCCGCCTCCGCCTCGTAGACGTCCAGGCCGACGCCGGTGAAGCGGCCCTCGCGCAGCTCCGCGACGAGGGCCGCGGTGTCGATCAGCCCGCCGCGGCTGGAGTTGACCAGGATGGCGTCGGCCTTCATCGCCTTCAGGGCGGCGGCGTCGATGAGGTGCCAGGTCTCCGCCATCAGAGGGACGTGCAGGCTGACCACGTCGGACTCGGCGAGGAGCCGCTCCTTGGTGACGTACCGCATGCCGAGCTCCATGCAGGCGGGGTTCTCCGCGACGTCCCAGCCCAGCAGGCGCATGCCGAAGCCGTGGGCGATCCGGGTGAAGGCCTCGCCGATCTTGCCCGTGCCGAGCACGCCGGCCGTGCGGCCGTGCAGGTCGCGGCCCATCAGGCCGTCGAGGCGGAAGTCGAAGTCGCGGGTGCGGGTGGAGGCCCGTACGACGCGGCGGTTGACCGCCATGGCCAGGGTCCACGCGAACTCGGCGACGGAGTACGGCGAGTAGGACGAGACCCGGGCGACGGTCATGCCGAGCCGTTCGGCGACGTCGAGGTCGATGTTGTTGAAGCCGGTGGAGCGCTGGGCGATCATCCGGGTGCCGCCGGCCGCGAGGGCTCGGAGGACGGGCGCGCCGAGGTCGGCGTTGACGCTGGTGGAGATCACCTCGTGGCCGGCGGCGATGGGGGCGGTGTCCTCGGTGAGGAACACGTCCAGGCAGCGGATCTCGTGGGGGGCGATGAAGGCCTGCTCGATGAGGGGCTTCTCGTCCGCCTGGACGCCGAAGGCGAGGATCTCCATGGCCGCTCCCGTTCCGTAGGCCTGCGTTCCGTTGGCTGACGGGCCGAATATAGGACCCGCGCCCGGGGCTTCAGCCGAAGAACACCCCCACCTCCGCGTACAGCTTCGGGTCCACCGTCTTCAGCCGGGCCGTCGCCTGCGCGAGCGGCACGCGGACGATGTCCGTGCCGCGCAGGACCACCATCGTGCCGAAGTCGCGCTCGTGGACGGCGTCGACGGCGCGTGCAGGCCGATGGGGTGCCCCCACGTCGTTCGGGCAGTGGGGGAGGGTGGCGAGCCAGCGGTCGAAGGCGCTCGGCGTCCCGCCGCGCCGTACGTGGCCCAGCACCGTCGTGCGGGCCTCCTTGCCCGCACCCCCTTGCGGACGACGGCTCTGATGACGGCGTTGAGGCCGGGGCAGTCGCCGCCTCCGGTCAGTACTCCGACGCGCATGGACGTGTCCCTTCGCCGCGGTTGCCTGACGAGGAATCACGGTAGTAGTGATCCAGCTCACACCGATATGCCCGGGGCGGCACAATTCCGGTGACGGAACGGGGTGTCGGCGCACGGCGCCGACGGGGTCAGTCGTCGTCGAGGCCGCGCTCTATCGCGTACCGGACCAGTTCGACGCGGTTGTGCAGCTGGAGCTTGCCGAGGGTGTTCTGCACGTGGTTCTGCACCGTGCGGTGGGAGATGACGAGGCGTTCGGCGATCTGCTTGTAGCTCAGTCCCTTGGCGACCAGGCGCAGCACCTCCGTCTCGCGGTCGGTCAGCCGGGGCGCGTTCGGCTCGTCGGCGCCGGTGGCGGGGGCGGGCTCGGAGGCGAGGCGGCGGTACTCGCCGAGGACCAGGCCCGCGAGGCCGGGGGTGAACACCGGGTCGCCGACGGCCGTACGGCGCACCGCGTCCAGCAGGTCCTCCGTGGACGCCGACTTCAGCAGGTAGCCGGTCGCGCCGGACTTCACCGCCTCCAGCACGTCGGCGTGCTCGCCGCTGGCGGAGAGGACGAGGACGCGCAGGGCGGGGTTCGCGCCGATGACCTCCTTGCAGACCTGCACACCCGGTTTCACCGGCAGGTTCAGGTCCAGCACGAGCACGTCCGGCGTGGTGGCGCGGGCGCGGCGCACGGCCTGCTCGCCGTCGCCGGCGGTGGCCACCACCTCGAACCCGGACTCGGCGAGGTCCCGGGCGACGGCGTCGCGCCACATGGGGTGGTCGTCGACCACCATGACCTTGACCTGGCCGTGCGCTCCCGCGCCGCCGCCCTGTTCCGCGCTCATCGTGTGCCCGCCTTCCCCCGTGCGTCCTGCAAGTCCTTCTTCGGCACGGTCAGTTCGACCTCCGTGCCCTGTCCCGGTGTCGAGACCAGCTCGGCGCTGCCGCCGAGGTCCCGCAGCCGGCCCCGGATCGACTGGGCGACCCCGAGCCGTCCCTCGCCCTCGGCCTGCGCGAGCCGCCCCTCCGGAATGCCCGGCCCGTCGTCCCGTACGGTGACGATCACCGCGTCGGGCTCGTCCTCGACCAGGATCCAGGCCCGGGCGTCCTCCCCCGCGTGCCGGCGCACGTTGTCCAGCGCGGCCCCGACGGCCGCGGCCAGCTCCCGGGCGGCGGCGGGCGGCAGCGGCACCGGGGCGCCCGGCTCGGCGAGGTTGACCCGGGCGGCGGCGAAGGGGGCGAGCAGCGCCCGCAGGTCCACGGGCCCGTCGCCGTCCCCGGCGTCCTGGGGGACCTCCACCGTGCGTACGACGCTCTCCTCGGCCCCGGCCGCGTCCTCCGGCGCCCGGGACAGGGGCACGAGCCCGCCGGAGACCAGGGTGCGCAGCGCGACCTCCTGCTCGCCGGCCATCCTGCCCAGTTCGGCCGCCTCACCGCCGATGACCGCGCCCCGCCGCTGCACCATGGCCAGCACCTGAAGGACGCTGTCGTGGATGTCGCGGGCGAGCCGCTCCCGTTCCCGGGTCGCGGCCTCGATCTCCAGGGCGCGGGCGAGGGTGCGCTCGGAGGCGCGGGCCACCTCGACGACGTAGCCGATGGCGATGGCGGCGACCCAGACGAGGATCACGTTGTGGACGGTGTCGCGGGCGGGGGCGCCGCGCTCCAGGAGGTTGGCGACGGCGACGGCGGTGGAGGCGAACGCCGCCCAGCGCCAGCCGCCCTTGACGGCGAACGCGAGGACCGAGCCGGCGGTCCATATCGACGGCAGGGTCGGTCCGCCCGCGACGATCCGCTCGTGGGTGTCGGCGAGCGGGGTCAGCAGGATGCCGGTGAGCGCGACGGTGAGGTCGACGGCGAGGAACCGCTTGGTGCAGGCGGCCGCGTTCTGCACGCGGGGCAGGGTGGCGAGGGTCCAGCCGCACAGGACGACGTAGTAGCCGATGGCGAGGCCGGGGCGGACGAACCGGTCGTAGGCGGTGACGAAGAGGCCGACCGCGTACAGCATCGTCAGGACCCGGTAGGCGGTGAGCGCACGCCACAGCGGCAGCTCGACCGACATCCTCATGACTCTCTCGCGCTTCGGCACGTCCCCCACCCCCCTGTCCCCAGACTGCCGTGTCTAGGGCTCGGACCTCTCGGACTTCTCCTTCTTCGCCTGGTCCTTCTCCGCCTGGGCGAGCGCGGCCCTGGCGGCCTTCTCGGCTTCCCGGCCGGCCTTCCCGGCCTCCTTCTCGGCCTTCGCCGCCTCCGCGATCTGCCGCTTGGCGGCGGTCGCGTACATGTCGACGTACTCCTGGCCGGAGAGCTTCATGATCTCGTACATGACCTCGTCGGTCAGCGCGCGGAGCACGAAGCGGTCGTGGTCCATGCCGTGGTAGCGGCTGAAGTCCAGCGGCCTGCCGATACGGATGCCGGGCCGCATCACCTTCGGCATCACCTGGCCGGGCGGCTGGATCTTCTCGGTGTCGATCATGGCGACGGGGATCACCGGCGCGCCGGTGGCCAGCGCCACGCGCGCGAGGCCGCCGGGCTTGCCCCGGTAGAGGCGGCCGTCGGGCGAGCGGGTGCCCTCCGGGTAGATCCCGAACAGCTCACCGCTCTCCAGGACCTCTATGCCGCTCCTGATCGCCGCCTCGCCCGCGCCGCGCGCACCGGAGCGGTCCACCGGGAGCTGACCGACGCCCTTGAAGAAGGCCGCCGTCAGCCGGCCCTTCACACCGGGCGTGGTGAAGTACTCGGCCTTGGCGATGAACGTGACCTTGCGGTCCAGGACCGCGGGCAGGAAGAACGAGTCCGAGAAGGACAGGTGGTTGCTCGCCAGGATCGCGGGGCCCTCGGCGGGAACGTTCTCCAGGCCTTCCACCCAGGGCCTGAAGATCATCTTCAGTGGCCCCCCGATGGAAACCTTCATCGCGCCGTACAACAACCGAGTGCCTCCTGTATGTGTCGAACAGACCTTAACCCGGCGTGGCGTCAATGGTCCCGACGACCCTGGTCGGTGTCAGTGCGGTCGCGTACGGTGAAGCACACGCCCTTGCCGCGCGGACCACCCGACCACCCGACCACCTGACGAGACGGGAGACCGAAGGTGCCGGTCCTTCCTGGAGCCGAGCCGTACCGCCATGAAGGCGGAGAGGTCGGAGTCCTCCTCTGCCACGGCTTCACCGGTTCCCCCCAGTCGCTGCGCCCCTGGGCGCGGCACCTCGCCGGGCACGGTCTGACCGTCGCCCTGCCCCTGCTGCCGGGGCACGGCACCCGCTGGGAGGACATGGCCGTCACCGGCTGGCCCGACTGGTACGCGGAACTGGACCGCGAGCTGCGCGTCCTGCGCGACCGCTGCGCCCGGGTGTTCGTGGCCGGCCTGTCGATGGGCGGCGCCCTGGCCCTGCGGCTCGCCGCGCAGCACGGCGACGGAGTCGCCGGAGTCGTCCTCGTCAACCCGGCGAACAAGGTGCACGGCCTGTCCGCGTACGCCCTCCCCGTCGCCCGCCACCTGGTGCGGACGACGAAGGGGATCACGAGCGACATCGCGAAGGAGGGCGTCGAGGAGATCGGCTACGACCGGGTGCCGCTGCACGCGGCGCACTCCCTGCGGATCTTCCTGCGGCTGGTCGACAAGGAGCTGCCGCAGGTCACCCAGCCGCTGCTGCTCCTGCGCAGTGCGCGCGACCATGTCGTACCGGCCGCCGACCCGGCGCGGATCCTGAGCCGGGTGTCGTCGACGGACGTGACCGAGGTGCTGCTGGAACAGAGCTACCACGTGGCGACGTTGGACCACGACGCGGACCGGATCGCCGAGGAGAGTCTCGCGTTCATCGGCCGGCTCGCACCCAGTGTCGGCAAGGAAGGGACGACGGCAGGTGGCTGAGCACGACTCCGAGCGCGAGGACCGCGAGGACCGCGAGGACCGCGAGAGGCGGGAGGACCGCGAGAGGCGGGAGGACCGCGACGGCCGCGGGCACCGCGACGATCGCGCGGGCGGCCGCGGCCGCGAGCCGGAGGAGCAGAGCGTGCCCTTCGACGAGGAGGCCGCGTGGGCGGCGATCGTCGCGGGGTACGGCGAGGAGCCCGCGGATCCGCCGGGCGCCAAGCCGTTCAAGTCGGTCGAGGACCTGGCGCTGCTGGAGGCGGAGCCGAACGGCGACGGCTCCGGTCCCGCCGTCGCCGGCACCGCCGACGGTCCGGTTTCCGGCGCCGGTCCGGACGCCGGTCCGGACGCCGGTTCGGGCTCCGACTCCGGCACCGGGTCAGGTTCAGGGCCCGGCACCGGTTCCCACGCCGCTTCCGGTTCTGGTTCCGCTTCCGGTTCTGGTTCCGCTTCCGGTTCTGGTTCCGCCCCCGGTCCCGGGGACGAGTCCGGTTCCGGTGACGAGACCGGTGACGAGACCAAGCCCGCGAAACCGCTGGGCAGTTCGGTCGCCTTCGCGCCCGGCGTCGGCCCTCGCGACTACACGCCGGGCAAGCCGTCCGGGGCCGACTTCGACGAGGACGACGAGGGTCACTTCGTCCCGCCCGAGCCGCCGCCGCTGCCCGTCGCCGACACGACCGCCCGGTTCGCCTGGCTCGGGGTGATCGGCGGCCCGCTCCTGCTCCTGCTGTCGGTGCTGCTCGGCTGGGAGATGACCTGGTGGCTGGCGACGGTCGGCATCGGCGGCTTCCTCGGCGGCTTCGCCACGCTGGTGGCGCGGATGCGGACGGACGACGAGGACGACGGCGATCCGGGACGCGGAGCGGTGGTCTGACCGGCCGCCCGGCGTCCCGGACGACGCACCTGCCTAGACGCTCGGCACCCTGAGGGCGGCCAGCACCGGAAGGTGGTCCGTGGCCGCCCTCAGGTCGGCGTCCGTGACCCCCGGGTGTCCGGTGGGCACCCCGCAGCCCCGTACCTCCACCCCCTTGGTCGCGAAGATCGCGTCGATACGGCGGTCGGGGCCGGTGGACGGGAAGGTGGGGTCACCGCCCCAGGGGACCACGGCCCGGCAGTCCTGGAGGCCGGCGGTGAGGCGGGCGAAGGCACGGCCGTCCGGGCCCTCGTTGAGATCGCCGCCCGCGACCGCGTGCTCCACGCCCATCCCGGCGAGCCGGTCGAGCACCGTCCCGGCCTGCTCGTACCGCTCGGCCCGGTGCAGGCCGAGATGACAGCTGAGGACGCCCAGCCGGGCGTCCCCGAAGCGGACGACGGCGGTGGCCAGACCGCGCCGGTGCTGTCCGGGGGTCAGGGGCAGGAGCACGTCCTCGGCGCGCTCGACGGTCGCCCGCAGCGAGCACAGGACGGCCGGTCCGGCGGCCGTGCCACCGCCGGTGAGGATCACCTGCCCGGACGCGGCCGCCAGCCGGGCGAGCTTCTTGCGCCAGCGGAAGAAGCGCGGGGCTTCCTGGAGGAGGACCAGGTCGGGGGCGCAGGCGGCGATCACGCGGGCGAGGGCGGCGGTGTCGTCGCGCATCGAGCGGATGTTGTAGCTGAGGACGCGGAGGACGGCGGAGCCGTCGGCTTCGGTGCGGGAGCTGTCGAGCGGGGGCGTCACCATACCGTCACGATAAGTGGTGTGCCGTGAAGGCCGGCAGCCCCGCACCCCTCGCGGGGTACGGGGCCGCCGGTGCCTCGAGTGGTGACCGTTACATGATCGGGTCGGGTTCGCGGGCCAGGTCGGCCGCGCCCACCAGGCCCGCCTTGTTGCCGAGCTGGGCGGCGATCACGTCGGCGACCGGGCGCCAGTTGCCCCCGACCAGCCAGCGCTTGTAGGACTTGCGGATCGGGTCGAGCACCAGGTCGCCCTCGTCGGAGAGGCCGCCGCCGACGATGAAGGCGGACGGGTCGAAGAGGGAGGCGAGGTCGGCGAGGCCGGCGCCGGCCCAGCGGGCCAGCTCGCGGTAGGAGTCGACCGCGACCGGGTCGCCCTGGCGGGCGGCCATGGAGATGTGCTTGCCCTCGATGCCGTCGGGGGTGCCGTCACCGAGGCCGAGGAGCACCTCGGCGCGCTCGGGGGTGGCGTTGGCACGCTGCTTGGCGTAGCGCACGAGGGCGCGGCCGGAGGCGTACTGCTCCCAGCAGCCCTGCGAGCCGCAGCCGCACAGCAGGCCGTCCGGGACCATGCGGATGTGGCCGAACTCGGCGGCCACGCCGAAGTGTCCGCGGCGCAGCTTGTTGCCGATGATGATGCCGCCGCCGAGGCCGGTGCCGAGCGTGATGCAGATGACGTTGCGGTGGCCCTTGCCGGCGCCGAACTTGTACTCGCCCCAGGCCGCGGCGTTGGCGTCGTTCTCCACGACGACCGGCAGGCCGACGCGGGCCTCGACCTTCTCCTTGAGCGGCTCGTTGCGCCAGTCGATGTTCGGCGCGAAGTAGACCGTCGAGCGCTGCCGGTTGACGTATCCGGCGGCACCGATGCCCACGCCGACGATGTCGTGCCCGGCACGCGCCCCCTCCACCGCCGAGGCGATGGCGTCCACGATGGCCTCGGGCGTGGTGGGGGTCGGCACCTTGAAGGTCGAGAGGATGTTGCCTTCCTCGTCGACCACGCCGGCCGCGATCTTCGTGCCGCCGATGTCGACGCCGATGGTGAGTCCCATGAATCCCTCAGTTCCGGTCGAGCCCCGCTACGGCCAACCGTACCCGAGGCCCTGCCGTCGGGGTCCCGCCGTCCCCCCCCGCCGGCCCGGCCGGCGGGCAGCCCACCCGGGGGGGGGCCCAGCCAGTGGGAGCGCCGGCCCGGGGCCCCGCGGCC
>NZ_JBHWKO010000008.1:0-72392 GCF_042731035.1 Streptomyces sp. NPDC059895 | reverse complement strand
CCCGCCGGTGGGTGCGGCCCAGCATTCCGGCGGTGCGGGCCGCCCCCCGCGCCGCCCACCGGGCCCCGCGGCCCGGCCGGGGGGGGCCCGCGGCCCCGCCGGGCGGCCGCGCCGGGCGGGACGGCGACCGGGGCGGGGTCAGTCCAGGTCGATGCGCTGCCCGGGGCCGCCGGTGCCCTCGTCGCCCTCGGGACGCTCACGCGGGTCCCCGGCCTGGTCGTGGGCGGGATCGCGGGCCGGGTCCTGGGCGCGGGCCGTCCAGCGCGTCTCCTGGTGCCGGACGGCGGACCGGTAGGCGGCGAGCAGTTCGCCGCCGGCCTTGGCGAGGTGGTCGAAGACGTCCGGGTTGCGTTCCACGACGGGTTCGACGGCCGCCTTGGCCTGCTGGACGACCTGGCGCACCACCTGCTGGGCGGCGGGCCCGGCGACCGCGCCGAGCAGGGGGGAGGACGGGAGGCCGGCGAGCTTGTCGGCCACGGTGTCGACGAACTTGCGCAGTTCCTCGGCGGCGGAGCCGGGAGGCGGGCCGGACCGGCCCTGGCGGCGGGCCTTCTCCGCCGCGAGGTCCTCGGCGCAGGCGGTGGCCCAGGCGTCGGCGTCGGTGGCGCGCGGCTCCTCGACGACAGCCTCGTGCTCTCCCCCGCTCTCGGCTTCGCTCGAGCGGGGGGACCCCCATGCGTCGCGCGGGGGGAGCTCTTCGCTCATGACGGACTCCTGACTACGGTTCGTCTCTCCGACGGTACCCGAACGGCGGTACGGCGTTCACCGGGTCCGCGGCCACAGCCCGGGATCCGGTGCGAACCGGACGCGCAGTTCGCCCTCGCGCAGGCCGGCGCCGTCGACGGTGCAGCGGCGCAGGGCGGAGGGCAGGGCGACGATCCGGCGGAACGGACCGACGGTGACGACGAGTTCGTCGCCGCGCCGGACGAGGTCGAGGTCGTCGCGTATGGCGCCGGGCAGGGGGATGCGCCACACGAGCACACCGTCGTCGGCCAGCCGGTCGGACACCGGCCACTCGACGGGGGAGGACTCCGGGTCGGCGCCGGGGACGGCGAGCGCGGCGAGGTCGTCGCCGCCGCGGGGGTCGCGGCCGAGGTGGGCGACGGGCCGGGCGTCGTCCCACTCCCCCAGGAACTTCCGCTGCTGGGCCACGAGCCCGGCGAGGAGGCCGCCGTCGTCGGCCGCCTCCGGCAGGACGCGGTTGGCGACGAGGGACTCGACGGACAGACCGCGCAGGGCGAGGCCGAGGCGCGCGTCGCGCACGGCGTCGTCACCGGCCGGTCCCGGCTCGGCGACGAGGCGTACGGCGGTCCGCCGGTCGGCGAGGACGGCCTGTACGGCGGCCAGCTCCAGGTCCCAGCGGGCGGTCGTCTCGTACAGCCACTCGGCGGGCATGGGGACGCCGGCGAGGCGTCCGAGGACGGGGCGCAGGGCGCGGGCGGCCTGCCGCTCCGGAGGGAGGAGGCGGCGCAGGTAGCGGCGGAGTTCCTCGGGGAGGGCGAGGAGGGCGAGGGCCTGCGGGGTGGGCGGCAGGTCGACGACGAGGAGGTCGTGGGACTCGGAGAGGGCGGCGTCGCGCAGCGCGCGCAGCAGGGTCAGCTGCTCCGCGCCGGGCAGCGGGGTGACCTCCTCCGGGTCCAGCCGGGAGGCGCCGAGCAGGTCGAGGACGGTGGAGGCGCGGTCCTGGAAGCCGGCGAGGTCGTCGCGGAAGCCGGCGGCGGCGTCGGGGCGCCAGGCGGTGAGGGTGGGCGTGACCCGTACCGGGGCGGCCCCCGTCGGCACGCCGAGCGCGGCACCCAGGGTGTCGGCGCGGTCGGCGCCGAGCACGAGGGTCTTGACGCCGGCACCGGCCGCCCCGAGTGCGGTGGCCGCGGCAACGGTCGTACGGCCACTGCCGCCGGGGCCGGTGATCAGGAGGGTGCGCATGAGGGTGAACGGTAACGGACACCGAGGTGGCGGCCCGCTCACCGGCCGGCGCCGGCCGCACCTGCGCGACACCGGCGCGGGGGCGGCGGCCACGGCGACGCCCGCGCCGGCGCCGGCGCCGGGGCGGCATACCCGGGTAGGACCCGATCCGGCACCGGGGCGGCAGCCCGGCGACGCCCGCGTCCGCGCCGGGTGCCGTGCTACCGGCCCGACTCCACCCGCTTCTTCAGTCCCGCCAGCGCGCGGTCGATGATGACCTTCTCGGCCTTGCGCTTGATCATGCCGAGCATGGGGATCTTGACGTCCACCGTCAGCCGGTAGGTGACCTCGGTGGCGCCGCCGCCCGCCGGCGCGAGGAGGTACGAGCCGTCCAGCGACCGCAGCATCTGGGACTTCACCAGCGTCCAGGACACCTCGCGCTCCCCGCTCCAGGTGTACGCCAGCGTCTGGTCGTCCTTGATCGCGCCGGCGTCCATGACCAGCCGTACCTGCTCGGCGCGGCCGGCGCTGTCGGTCCCGAGGACCTCCGCCTCCTTCACCTCGCCGGTCCAGTCCGGGTAGCGGGCGAAGTCGGCGATGACGGCCATGACATCGGCCGGTGCCGCATCGATCGTGATGCTCGAGCTGGTGTGTTCCGCCATCGCCGTGGCTCCTCACAGATGCGGGCCGGTAGGGAGAGATCACCCGTGCGCCGGCGTGCGCACGTGTGTGCAGCGTGAAGGCTATCGCGCACCCGACCGGCCTCCTTCACCCCGTGGCGCGCGCCCGCGGGACACCGGCACTCACCACTCCAGCGCCCAGGGCTTCCCGGTCCCCGCGAAGTGGCCCACGTTCACGCATTCGGTCGCCCCGATGCGCATCCGCCGCACCAGCGGCTGGTGGACGTGGCCGAAGAGCGAGTACCGGGGGCGGGTGCGGCGGATCGCGTCCAGCAGCGCCCGGCTGCCGCGTTCGAAGCGGCGCGCGACGGTGTCGTAGACGAGTTCCGGCACCTCGGGCGGGATGTGCGTGCAGAGCACGTCCACCTCGCCCACCGCCTCGATCTTCGCCGCGTACTCCTCGTCGTCGATCTCGTACGGCGTGCGCATCGGCGTGCGCAGGCCGCCGCCCACGAAGCCGAAGACCCGGCCCCCGATCTCCACCCGCTCCCCGTCCAGCACGGTCGTCCCGGGCCGGGCGTACTCCGGCCACAGCGGCGGCATGTCGACGTTGCCGTAGGTGGCGTACGTGGGGGTCGGGAACGCCGCGAACATCTCGGCGTACTGTCCCCGCACCGCCCGCTCGATCACCGCCGCCCGGTCGCCGCCGATCCCCGCCCACAGCCGCGCCCCCAGTTCCCGGGCCTCCTCGAAGCGGCGGGCCGTGCGCAGCGCGACGATCCGGTCGGCGTTCTCCACGCCGAAGAGGTCGGGGAAGATGCCGCGCGAGTGGTCGGCGTAGTCGAGGAAGAGGACGAGGTCCCCGAGGCAGATCAGGGCGTCCGCGCCGTCGCCCGCCCGGGCCAGGTCGCGCGCGTTGCCGTGGACGTCACTGACCACGTGGACACGCGTCCTGTGGTTCGCGGAGGGTGTGGATGCCATGGCGATCAAGGGTAGGGGTGTGGGGCAAACGTGAACAGTGACAGCCGGACCTGCGGTTACTGGCCAGTCAGTAACGGGATGAACTACTGTGCGCGGGAAAAAGCAATCTGTGTGACGCAGCGAACATCTCGCCGGGACCCCCTGTCGAAGAAGCCATACCGGCGGGTAACGTCCGGGCAGTCCAGTCGTGCTCAGGAATTCAACCAGTGGCCCGCAGCCCTTGGCGACCCCCGAGCATTCGCCCGAGCCTTGGACCGCACCGTCGCATCGCACAACGTCGTGGCGTCGGCGCCCTAAGAGGAGCAGCAGTCTTGCGCGAGTTCAGCCTTCCGGCTTTGTACGAGGTCCCTGCGGACGGCAATCTGACCGACATCGTCCGCAGAAACGCCGCGCAGCACCCTGACGTCGCCGTCATCGCGCGCAAGGCGGGCGGCGCCTGGCAGGACGTGACCGCCACCGCCTTCCTGGCCGAGGTGCACGCCGCCGCCAAGGGCCTCATCACCTCCGGTGTCCAGCCGGGCGACCGCGTCGGCCTGATGTCGCGCACGCGGTACGAGTGGACGCTGCTGGACTTCGCGATCTGGTGCGCGGGCGCCGTCACCGTGCCGGTGTACGAGACCAGCTCGCCGGAGCAGGTGCGGTGGATCCTCTCCGACTCGGGCGCCACCGCCTGTCTCGTCGAGCTGGACACCCACGCCGCGGCCGTGGAGTCGGTGCGCGACGCCCTGCCCGCCCTGAAACACGTCTGGCAGATCGAGGGCGGGGGCGTGGCGGAGCTCGGGCGGCTCGGCCAGGGCGTCTCCGACGAGGCGGTCGAGGAGCGCAGCTCGCGCGCCAAGGCCGACGACCCGGCCACCATCGTCTACACCTCCGGCACGACCGGCCGCCCCAAGGGCTGCGTGCTCACCCACCGCAGCTTCTTCGCCGAGTGCGGCAACGTGGTGGAGCGGCTGCGTCCGCTGTTCCGCACCGGGGAGTGCAGCGTCCTGCTCTTCCTGCCCCTCGCGCACGTCTTCGGCCGGCTGGTGCAGATCGCCCCGATGATGGCGCCGATCAAGCTGGGCATGGTCCCGGACATCAAGAACCTCACCGACGAACTGGCGTCCTTCCGGCCGACGCTGATCCTCGGTGTGCCGCGCGTCTTCGAGAAGGTCTACAACGGGGCGCGCGCCAAGGCGCAGGCCGACGGCAAGGGCGCGATCTTCGACAAGGCGGCGGACACCGCGATCGCGTACAGCAGGGCGCGGGACACCCCGTCGGGCCCGTCCCTCGGGCTGAGGATCAAGCACAAGGTCTTCGACGTGCTCGTCTACAGCAAGCTGCGCACGGTCCTCGGCGGCCGCGGCGAGTACGCGATCTCCGGCGGCGCCCCGCTGGGCGAGCGCCTGGGCCACTTCTTCCGCGGCATCGGCTTCACCGTCCTGGAGGGCTACGGCCTGACGGAGTCCTGCGCGGCGACCGCCTTCAACCCGTGGGACCGGCAGAAGATCGGCACGGTCGGCCAGCCGCTGCCGGGCTCGGTCGTGCGCATCGCCGACGACGGCGAGGTGCTGCTGCACGGCGAGCACCTGTTCCAGGAGTACTGGAACAACCCCGGCGCGACCGCCGAGGCGCTGGCCGACGGCTGGTTCCACACCGGTGACATCGGCACCCTCGACGAGGACGGCTACCTGAGCATCACCGGCCGCAAGAAGGAGATCATCGTCACCGCGGGCGGCAAGAACGTCGCCCCGGCCGTGATCGAGGACCGTATCCGCTCGCACGCCCTGGTCGCGGAGTGCATGGTGGTGGGCGACGGGCGGCCGTTCGTGGGCGCGCTGGTCACCATCGACGAGGAGTTCCTGGGCCGTTGGGCCTCCGACCACGGCAAGCCGGCCGGTTCCACCGCGGCGTCGCTGCGCGAGGACCCCGATCTGCTCGCGGCGATCCAGGCGGCGATCGACGACGGCAACGCCGCGGTGTCGAAGGCGGAGTCGGTGCGGAAGTTCCGCGTCCTCTCCTCCCAGTTCACCGAGGACTCGGGGCATCTCACCCCCTCGCTCAAGCTCAAGCGCAACGTCGTGGCGAAGGACTACGCGGCCGAGATCGAGGCCATCTACGCCAAGTAGCAGGGTTCCTGACGGAGCATCAGGGCGCGGGTCCGCGGCACGGGCCCGCGCCCTCGTCCGTTCCGGCCGGCCGGCCGGCCGTGCTGGCGCCGGGCGTCGAACGGCCGCGCGGGAAGGACGTGGAGCCCGTCGTGTTGACACCGAGGGGCCCGCGGCCGGGCCGAACGCGGCGCGCACGGCACACCGGGGGGCCGGGTGGTTCGGGGTCCGGTGGTCCGGGGTCCGGTGGTCCGGGGGCCCGTGGCCCGGAGGCCCGTGGCCCGGAGGCCCGTGGCCCAAAGGCCCGGTCGCGGGCCGCGGCGGCTCTTCGCGGGCCAGTTCCCCGCGCCCCGGCGGCGCGCGCTCTACAGCAGTTCCTCGAGCCTCTCCGCCAGCAGGTCCCAGCGCCAGCGCTCCTCCACCCACTGCCGCCCCCGCTCCCCCATCCGGCGGCGCAGTTCGGCGTCGCCGAGGAGGACGACGATCCGCTCGGCGGCCTCCTGCGGTGAGCCGCCCCGCACCACCCAGCCGGTCTCGCCGTCCAGCACGGCGTCGGGGGCACCGCCGGAGTCGCCGGCCACGACGGGCAGCCCGGTCGCGGAGGCCTCCAGGTAGACGATCCCGAGGCCCTCGACGTCGAGCCCGCCCCGGCGGGTGCGGCACGGCATGGCGAAGACGTCACCGGCGCCGTAGTGCGCGGGCAGCTCCGACCAGGGCACGGACCCGGTGAACCGCACGGAGCCGGCCACCCCCGTCTCCCGCGCCAGCCGGCGCAGTTCCTTCTCGTACGGCCCGCCGCCGACGATCAGCAGGACGGCGTCCGGCTCGGCGGCCAGGATGTGGGGCATGGCCCGGATCAGCGTGTCCTGGCCCTTGCGCGGCACCAGCCGCGAGACGCACACCACCACCGGCCGGTCGGTGAGGCCGAGCCGGGAGCGCACCTCGTCCCCGCCGGAGTCCGGGTGGAAGGTCTTCTCGTCGACGCCGGGCGGCAGCTGCACCATCCGCGCGGCCGCCCCGGCGCTCAGCGCGGTCGCGATCCGCGCCCGCGTGTACTCGCCGAGGTAGGTGATCGTGTCGGTGGAGTCGCCGATCCGCCCCAGCAGCTGCCGGGCGGCGGGCAGCTGCGCCCACCCGGCCTCGTGCCCGTGCGTGGTGGCCACCAGCCGTTCGGCGCCGGCCCTGCGCAGTGCGGGCGCCATCAGCCCGAGGGGGGCCGCCGCGCCGAACCACACCGCCGTGCAGCCGTGTTCGCGCAGCAGCCCGACCGCCCGCCGGGTCGCCGCCGGTGTGGGCAGCAGCATCGTCGTCCGGTCACGGACGACGGTGAAGGGCTGCTCGGCGTCGAAGGCCGCCGTCGCCTCGGCGCCCTCCCGGCCGCGCTTCCAGGTGGAGGCGTAGACGACGAGCCGCTCGGGGTCGAGGCGCAGCGCCATGTTGTGCAGGAACGCCTGGATGCCGCCGGGGCGGGGCGGGAAGTCGTTCGTCACGATCAGGGTCTTGTGCATCGCCGCCGACCTTATCCAACCCGTGTTCACAGGTGCGCCCGGCCGGGTTTGACGGCCTGCGCACAGCCGGGCGGGAGATCATGTCGCCGACATGACCCGACCATGAGGACGAACAGGGGCGGACGTGGAGTTCATGGACGGCAGGCGCCCCCCGACGAGCCCGGCCGGGTTGCTGGCCGTCTGGGGCGCGACCCGGTTCGTGCTGCTGCTCTGGGTGTTCAAGGTGGTCGTCTTCCCCGGCCCCGACGTCACCAGCGACGTGTCCGTCATCTATCAGGGCTGGTACGGCGTCCTGAGCGGCGGAACGTTCCCGCAGGGCGACGTCACCTGGCAGTACCCGCCCGCCGCCGCCCTGGCGATCCTGTCGCCCGCCCTGCTGCCGTTCCTGGACTACGCCTCGGCCTTCTTCGTGCTGGCCTTCCTCGCCGACCTGGCCGTCCTCACGCTGCTGCTGTACACGGGCCTGCGTCCCGGCCGGTCGGCGCGCGGCGTCTGGCTGTGGGTGGTGGGCCTGCCGCTGCTCGGCCCGACGGTCTACTCCCGCTACGACGTGATGGTGACCGCGGTCGCGGTGGCCGCGCTGGTCGCCGGGGCCCGCCACCCGCGGGCGATGGGTGCGCTGGCCGGCTTCGGCGCGCTGCTGAAGGTGTGGCCGGCGCTGCTCCTCGTCGGTGCGGTGCGGCGGCGGGCGTGGGCCGCGGCGGCGGCGGGCGCGGCCGCCCTGTCCGCTCTGTTCGCGGCGGTGATGCCGGGCGCCTTCGACTTCCTCACGTTCCAGCGGGACCGGGGCACCGAGGTGGAGTCGCTGGGCGCGCTCGTCCTCCATCTGGCCCGGCAGTCGGGCTGGCAGGGCCAGGTGCTGCTCCACTACGGCTCGGTGGAGTTCCTCGGCCCGTGGGTGGACACGGTGAGCGACGCGGCCCTGGGGCTCGCCGCGCTGGCCTTCGGCTGGCTGCTGGTGTGGCGGCTGCGGGCCCGGCGGTTCGCGTCGCACACGCTCGCCGACGCCGCCCTCACCGCCGTCCTGCTGTTCACCGTCACCAGCCGGGTGATCAGCCCCCAGTACATGGTGTGGCTGGTCGGTCTGGCGGCCGTCTGCCTGTGCTTCCGGGGCACCCGCATGGGCCTGCCGGCCGCGCTGGTGCTGGCCGCGACGCCGGTGACGGTCCTGGAGTTCCCCGTCTGGTTCGCGCACGTCGTCGCGAGCGACACCCTCGGCGTCACCCTCCTGTTCCTGCGCAACGGTCTCCTGGTGGCGGCCGCGGTCACCGCCGCCGTACGGCTGTGGCGCTCCACCGTGCCCCGCCGGGGCGCCCCGGCCCCCTCCCCCGCCCACACCGCCCGCGCCGCCCACACCGACGGCACCCCGGTCTCCTCCTGACGTCCGGCCCGCGGCGGCGCGCCCGCTCGTGTGCCGCCGCCGCGGCGGTCCGGCCCGGTCGTCTGTCCGCCGCCGCGGCGGGCCGCCTGTGCGCCGCGGCGGCCCGGCGGGCAGCCGGGCAGCCGAGGTCGCGCGGCCGACGCGGGGGCCCGGCGGTTCAGCCCAGTTCGTCGTGCAGGTACTGCCGCCACGCGGCGGTGAAGTCCTCGATCGTCGTCCCCAGCACGCTCTCCAGCGCGCCCTCGACCGCCCCGTCCCGCTCCCCGTGCGCCCCGACGGCCCGGTAGAACGCCTCCAGCCGCTCCTCGCCCCACCGGCCGGCGATCATGCGGCAGGCCAGCCAGCCGCCCTCGTACGCCCGCGCCAGCCGGTCCGCGTCCCCGGCGAAGCCGAAGTCGTCGTCGGCGGGCAGGTCCTCGGGCGTCTCCCCCGCGGCGAGGGCGCCGGCGAGTTCGGGGGCGACCTGCCGCGGGGTGCGTCCGGTGCCGCGGTAGCCGACCCAGTCGGCGTAGCCCTCGGAGAGCCACAGCGGGGTGGCGGCGTCGGTGTGGGCGCGGGTGGCGACATGGGTGGTCTCGTGGGTGAGCACGACCTGCCGCCCGAGCGGGCCCAGCGAGCCGTACGCGTCCGGGTTGACGACGATCCGGTCCGCGGGCGCCGGGCCGGCGCCGCCCGTCTCGGCCGTGGTGACCGCGGCGATCCCCCGGTAGGAGGAGGCGGGCGAGCCGAGCAGCGCCGCCATGGCGTCCAGCGACCCGGGGACGAGCAGGACGACGCCGCGCGCCCAGTCCGTGCCCCAGGCCCGCGAGACGGCGGGGACCGCGCGGTCGGCCAGGTCGGCGAAGTCCCGCAGCCGGGCGCCGGACTGTCCGACGCCCAGCACCAGGCTGTGCGCGCCCCGGACGACCATCACCGTGCCCTGGTCCCAGAGCTGTTCGCCGGCCTTCTCGGCGGGCCGCTCGGAGGTGACGGTCCAGCGTCCGTCCGCGTCGCGGGCGAGGCGCACGCTGCGGCCGGCGGTGACCGGGGCCCTGTCGTGACCGGTGAGGCGGTAGCTGAGCTCGGCGTCGGCGGTGGCGGTGTCGCCGTCGCGGTGCACGGCGGTCACCCGGTAGGACCAGCCGGCCAGTGGCACGGCCCGCAGCCGGGCGTATCCGGCGCGGTGGCCGGTGGCGGCGTAGGCGTCCGCGTCGTGGGCCAGTACGGCGGCGGCCCGCCGGTCGAGCATCCGCTGCACGTCGGACCGGACGCCGTCCGTCGCGGGCCGTCCCCCGCACCCCACGAGCAGCACCAGCAGGAGCACCGGGGACAGCAGCGCCCGCCACAGCCCCACGTCCCGGGATCCGCGCGCCCGCCTTCGACCAGCCATTCTCCCGATCGTACGGGGACCCGTCCGGGGCGGAACCCGGCCGAGGAGCCCGTCAGGGCCGCGTCACCGCCGACACGGGCATCATCCCGACCGGGTCGTAGCGCACCGGCGCGCCCGGATAGGGGGCGTGGATGACCTGGCCGTTGCCGGCGTACATGCCGACGTGGCCGGCGTCGGAGCGGTAGGTGACGATGTCTCCGGGCCGGGCCTGGGAGAGCGGGACCTGCCGGCCGGCGTACGCCTGCGCCTGCGAGGTGCGCGGCAGGGCGACGCCGGCCTGCGCGTACGACCACTGCACCAGGCCCGAGCAGTCGAAGCCGGAGGGGCCGTTGGCGCCCCAGACGTACGGCCTGCCGAGCGCGGAGCGGGCGGCGGCCAGGGCGGCGGCCGCACGGCCCGAGGCGGGGGCGGCGCCACCGGGGCCGGGCAGGTCGGCGCGGCTGGAACGGGAGGCCCGGTCGTAGGCGGCGCGCGCCGCGGACGGCAGGGAGTTGAGCAGCTGCCGGGCCCTGGCGAGCTTCCCCTCGACGGTCCGCTTGTGCCGGGCGACGGCCTTGCGGCTCTTCTCCAGCTCGCCCAGCTGCCGGGACGCCTCGGCGCGCTCCTGGGCCAGGTCGCGCAGGGCGTCCTGGAGTTCCGAGAGTTCACCGGCCTGGTGGGCGGTGATCCGGTCGAGGACGGAGGCCCGGTCGAGGTAGTCCTCGGGGTCGTCGGAGAACAGCAGCGCGAGGGTCGGGTCGAGGCCGCCGGAGCGGTACTGCGCGCCGGCCAGCGAGCCGAGCCGCTCGCGCAGGCCGTTGACGCGCTGCTGCTGGCGGGCGATCCGGTCCTGGGAGTCGCCGACCTGCCGGCGCAGCGCCCCGGCCCGCTCGCCGGCCTCGTTGAAGGCCTCGGTGGCCTTCTCGGCCTGCCGGTAGAGGCGGTCCACCTCGGCGCGGGTGTCGTCGAGCGGCGCGGCCTGGGCCGGTACGGCGGCGGACACGGCGCCGAGGAGGGCGGCCGTGGTGGACAGGGCGCACAGGGCACCCCGGTCGAACCCGGGCGGTGCAAGGCGGCGATGGGACCCCACGGGAAGCCGCGCTCCTTCCACTGACGGACGAGGAAACGCGGCAGACAGTAGCCCGGTGGCGGGGGGCCCTCCAAAGACCCGCGCGGCCACACACCGTGACGCCCCGCCTCTGACGCAGGTCATGGGCGGGGCGCGGGGTCAGTTCACGTGGTGGTGATTCGCCCGTTCGGGCGGCTCCGTGTCGTGATCTTGAGGGTGGTCAGATCCGGACGCCGAACTGGAACGGCATGTTGTTGATCGACTCGTAGCGCACCACGGTGCCGGTGCGCGGGGCGTGCAGCACCTGGCCGTTGCCCGCGTAGAAGCCGACGTGGTGCTGGTCGCTGTAGAAGATGACCAGGTCGCCGACCTTGAGGTCGGACTGGGAGTAGATACGCGTGCCCGCGTTGGCCTGGGCCTGCGAGGTGCGCGGGATGGAGACGCCGGCCTGGGCGTAGGCCCAGGAGGTCAGGCCCGAGCAGTCGAAGGAGGAGGGGCCGGTGGCGCCGTAGACGTACGGCGAGCCGATCTTGCTCTGGGCGGCCTGGAAGGCGGCGAGGGCGCGGCTGGAGGCGGACGCGGTGCTGCCGAGGTCGACGCGCTCGCTCGCGGAGCGGCTGGCGCGGGCGTCGGCGGCGGCCAGTTCGGCCTTCTCCTCGGCCGTCAGCGTGTTGAGGAGCTTCTGCGCCTCGGCCAGCTTGGCCTGGACTTCCTTCTTCTTCTTGCCCAGCTCGGTCCGGGTGGAGGCGAGGTCCTTGAGCTTGTCGGACGCCTCCGCGCGGTCCTGGGCCAGCTCGCGCTGCTTCTCCTGGATCTTCTTCAGCGCCTCGACCTGCTGGGCGCTGAGCTGGTCGGCGGTGGACGCCTTGTCCAGGTACTCGTCCGGGTCGGAGGAGAGGAAGAGCTGGAGGGAGGAGTCGATGCTGCCGGTGCGGTACTGGGCGGCGGCCGCGAGGCCGATGCTGTCGCGCAGCTCGTTGAGCTCTTCCTGGCCGCTGGCGACGTCGTCCTGGATGGTGGAGATCTCCTTCTGGAGGGTCTCCTGCTTCTCCTTGGCGCCGTTGTACTTCTCGGTGGCCTTCTCGGCCTCTTCGTAGAGCTTGTCGACCTTGGTCTTGACCTCGTCCTTCGTGAGCTTCTCGCTCGGGGCCGCGTTGGCGGCCTGCGAGCTCAGGACGACAGCGGCGGCGGCCGCGGTGGTCAGCACGGTCACACGTGCGCGGCTCGGCTGCTTGGGTCGACGGTGGGACGCCACGGAGGACGAGCTCCTTCTTGTGAGTGATCACTCGTGCGGAGGTTCGATGGCAGACCCTAGTGACCATCCTGTGATCAGTTCAAATCCTCGCACCAAAAAAGTCGGTGACGCAACGCATTCTTTACGGCCAACTCACGTGTGGTAATGCTCCATTGACGCTACGTTGCGTGACGATTCCAACAATTCGGGCATTGAACCTGTACGTTGACCATCAGGTCGGTATCAGGTCAGCCGCTTGAGGAGTACCGCAGATGCGACAGGCCGCGCCCCCGCCCGGGCCACCCCGTCGGCCACCTCGCGGTCGGTCGAGGCGACGATGACCGGACGGCCGGGCGGCTCGGCCCGCACCAGCTGGCGGATCAGCTCGTCGGCGGTGACGCCCGGCTTGGAGAACAGCACCCGCACCCCGCGCGGCGGCGCCAGCAGCACCGGCGCGGCCAGTTCGGCCCCGTCGAAGACGCAGGTGACCTCGGCGCCGGTCTGCGCGGCGAGCTGCGAGAGCTGCCCGAGCAGCCGCAGCCGCTGCTTCTCCAGTGGCATCTGCGGATAACCCGTTTTGGTGACGTTGTAACCGTCGACGACGAGGTGCGCCTGCGGCAGGGCGAGCAACTGGTCCAGGATCGCGGGGTCGCTCTCCGACAGCGCCCGGGCCGCGATGTCCTTCGGGGTCATCCGCCCGGGTTCCACGGCGTCGACGGTCTCCGCCGGCCGGACCGACACGGGCGGCAACGCCAGCTCCCTGCGCAGCCCCTGGGCCGCGTCCAGCACGGTGTCCAGCAGCAGCCGCACCCGCATGTCCTCGACGCTGCGCCCCTCCCGCGCCGCCCTGCGGGTGGCCTCCAGGGCGGCCTCCACCTCCCCGAGCCGCGCCTTCAGCCGCCGTGTCTCGCTCTCGGCGGCGGACACCTGCGCCTGCCCCTCGGTGCGTACCGCTTCTATCTCGCCCTGCACCTTGCGCAGCGCGGCCTCGCCGCGCTTGACGTCGCTGAGCGCCGAACGCAGCTTGCGGTGGAGCGAGTCGGCTTCCTTCTTCGCCGCCTCCAGCTCCGCCCGCAGCCGTTCGGTCTCGGCGCGGGTCTGCTCGCGGGCCTGGGAGAGCTGTTCGCGCAGCCGCTCCAGCTCCGCGCGGCTCTCCTCGCCGGCGCGCTCGGCGTCCGCCCGCTGCGCCTCCTCGCCGGCCGCGGTCACCAGCTTCACCCAGTCGACGGGCCGCAGTACGTAGGCCGCGGCCGCCACGTCGAGCGGGTCCGCGGCCGGGGGCGGCGAGCCGGAGTCGAGGGCACCGGCCAGTTCCGGCTGGGCCTCTCTGAACTTCTCGGCGATGCGCTGCCGGAACAGCGGGTCCGTCTCCAGCGCGGCCGCCATCGCGTTGCCCGCGAACTTCGCCCGCCGATTGGGGGCGAACCGGGCGTACTGCCGCAGCTGGGCGGGCAGTTCGGCGACGGTCAGCCCACCGAAGCCGTCCGAGACGATCTGGACGACCCGGCGGCGCACACCGTCGGGCAGCGGACGGTCGAGCACCTCAGCGGCGCCGTCGCCCGGCCCCCCGCCTGCGCTCTCCACCATCCGTCACACCCCAATTTCTGAGCCGGGTCCTCCCCCGCTCTCGACGTCGCTCGAGCGGGCGGACCCCCATCGTCAGGAGCCGGTGCCCGGCCTGTCCACGAGTTCCACCTGATCCACGGCGTTGCACCAACGGCACCGCACCGACTCGATGGTCTCACTGACCACCTCGCGCTCCTCGACCTTGGGCTCGCCGGCGAGATCGAGGTGGACGTACTCCACGACCTTCGACGAGCGCGTCACGTCGAACCGGGTGAGGTTGCCGCAGAGCGTGCAGCGCCACCGCGTCGTGGCGGTCGGCAGGGGAACCGTCATCGTGACCGTCCGCTTCTTCCTAGTGTCGGGCTTCCGGCGCCGGGGCGCGCCCAAGGGCTCCCCGGTCCGTGTGGCTCGTAACCCTACGGCCTGGCGGGTACTCGCCGCCCATCCGTCCACGGCGGCGAGGCGGCCTGTGGTAGTACGCCCCGTTACGTCATGCTCTGTACTCATGATCAGGGAGTGGACCGGCGCCGTCAGCCGGAGCGTGGGCAGAGCGGTCCGGCGGCCGGCGGCTCCGGTGACGTACGGACTGATCGTCCTGTGCTGTGTGATCTTCCTGATCGGCCCCGCCTCGGGCCTCAACGCGGCGTACGGCACCGCACAGGAGCTGCCGGCCGTCCAGCGCGCCTACTTCCGCCGGTGGGGGGTGATCCCGGCCGACCTGTTCGAGGGGTCCGCGCGCGCCGCCCTCACCCCCGCCACGGCCCTCTTCGTCCACGGCGGCTGGGTGCATCTGCTGGGCAACATGCTCTTCCTCTACGTCTTCGGGGCGATGACCGAGCACCGGATGGGCCGCCTCCGCTTCACCCTCTTCTACCTCGGCTGCGGCTACCTGGCCCTGCTCGGCTACGCCGCCGCGCACGCCGGCTCCGGGCAGTCCCTGGTCGGCGCCTCGGGGGCGATCTCCGCGGTGCTCGGCGCGTTCCTCCACCTCTTTCCCCGGGCGCGCGTCACCAGTCTCCTGCCGTTCCTGCTCTTCCTGCCGCTGCGCTTCCCGGCGTGGGTGGTGCTGCCCTTCTGGGCGGCCCTGCAGTGGCTGGCGGCGGGGCGGGCGGGCCCGGGGCCGGGCGTGGCCTACCTGGCCCACCTGCTGGGCTTCGGCCTGGGCTTCGGCTGCGCGTGGGCCGGGCGCAACGGGACGACTAGAGTGAAAGCCGCCCGAGCCCCGGCCCCCGAGGGAGAGAACCAGCCGTGATCACCGCGATCGTCCTGATCAAGACCAGCGTGGACCGGATCCCCGAGATCGCCGAGTCGATCGCCTCGCTGGAGTCCGTGAGCGAGGTCTTCTCCGTCACGGGGACCTACGACCTGATCGCCATGGTTCGGGTGCGGCAGCACGAGGAGCTCGCGGAGGTCATCCCGGGGCGGATCAGCAAGATCCCCGGCGTCGAGGCGACGGACACGCATGTCGCCTTTCGTACGTACTCGCAGCATGATCTCGAGGCTGCGTTCGCCATCGGGCTGGACTCTTAGCGCAGGAGCGCCTGGGGGGCGCGGAGCGTGTGCGCGACCACCGGTCGGTGGTGGCTGGTCGCGCCCACGCGGCGGAGCCGCATGTCGACACGGCCCCGCGCCCCTCAGGTCGCCGGCCCTGACGTCGGCCGCATCACACCGCCGGGACGCAGCGGCCGTCCTCCGTGCGGTACTGCCACTGGGCGCCGCTGCGGACCAGGTCCTTCACGGCGTTCACGAAACGCTCCACGTGCTCGTCCGGCGTTCCCGCACCGAAGCTGACCCGGATCGCGTTGAGGGACTTCTCGCCCGGCGCGGCCTCGGGGGCGCCGCACTCGCCCTGGCTGCGCGGATCACTGCCGAGGAGGGTGCGCACCAGGGGGTGGGCGCAGAAGAGGCCGTCGCGGACGCCGATGCCGTACTCGGCGGAGAGGGCGGCGGCGAAGTGAGAGCTGTTCCAGCCCTCGACGACGAAGGAGATCACGCCGACGCGGGGGGCGTCGTCGCCGAACAGGGACAGCACGCGCACCTCGGGCACCTCGGCCAGACCCGCCCGCACCTTCTCGATGAGGTACCGCTCCCGGGCGACCAGCGTGTCGAAGCCCGCCTCCGTCAGGGCCTTGCAGGCGGAGGCGATGGAGTAGGCGCCGATGACGTTCGGGGAGCCCGCCTCGTGCCGGGCGGCGCTCTCGTGCCACTCCACGTCCACTCCCCCGTCCTCGCGCCGGGTGACCTTGCGGCTGGCGCCGCCGCCGGCCAGGTACGGCTCGGCCGCGCGCAGCCAGTCGGCGCGGCCGGCCAGGACGCCGGAGCCGAACGGGGCGTACAGCTTGTGCCCGGAGAAGGCGACCCAGTCGACGTCGAGGTCGCGCACGGACACCGGGTGGTGGGGGGCCAGCTGGGCCGCGTCCAGGACGATGCGGGCGCCGTGGGCGTGGGCCGCGGCGGCCAGCTCGCGCACCGGCCACAGCTCGCCGGTGACGTTCGAGGCGCCGGTCACGCAGACCAGGGCCGGGCCGTACGGGTCGCGGTCGGCGAGGGCGCGCTCCAGGGTCTCGACGGCCTGGCGCGGGGTGCGCGGGGCGTCGAGGTAGGTGACCCGGGCGTCCTTCCAGGGCAGCAGCGAGGCGTGGTGCTCGGTCTCGAAGACGAAGACCTGGCAGTCGGCGGGGAGGGCGGCGGCGAGCAGGTTCAGGGAGTCCGTGGTGGAGCGGGTGAAGACCAGCTGGTCGTCGTCGCGGCAGTCGAGGAACTCCGCGACCGTCCGGCGGGCGTTCTCGAAGAGGTCCGTGGACAGCTGGGAGAGGTAGCCGGCGCCGCGGTGGACGCTGCCGTAGTACGGGGCGTAGGCCGCCACGTCGTCCCAGACCCGCTGGAGGGCGGGGGCGCTGGCCGCGTAGTCGAGCGCGGCGTAGGTGACCTCTCCGCCGGTGACGAGCGGCACGGTGACATCCCGGCCCAGAACGGGCAGCGGGGCACAAACGGACTGGGCGGAGGCAGCGGTGGAGACGGACATGGCGGAACTCCCGTGAGGACGCGTCGAACCGCCGTGCCGGACAGCGCGTCGACGGCACGGAGGGAAGAGAAAAAGGGGATGCGGAGGCGGGGCTCTGCGGCCCTATCGCATTCGCTTGCTCACGGAAGACTCCTCGACGACCAGGACCCCTGGTGACGCGAGGGGTCCGCGCTTGCCGTGGGCCTTGCTGCCCACGACCTGGTCTTCACCCGGGGCACCCCGCCACGGACGGAGGGTTGCCGGACAGTCGGCCGGGGCCTCATGACTGTCACTCATGACCTGGAGAGGAAAGTACGGGAAATGATCGCGGTCCCGCAACTCCTGTCCGGATCGCGGGACCGCTTCCTCGGCCGTGTCAGGCGTTGCTGGCCGCCACCCAGCGCTCCAGCACCCGCGCGGCCGCACCGGAGTCGACGGACAGCGCCGCCTTCTCCATGCCGGCGCGGATCTGCTCGGCCAGCGGCGCGTCCGTCGGCTCCAGCGCCATCAGCGCCGCCGCGGCGTTCAGCAGGACGGCGTCCCGCACCGGCCCCCGCTCGCCCTCCAGCAGCCGGCGCGCGACCCGCGCGTTGTAGGAGGGGTCGGCGCCCCGCAGCGCCTCGACGGACACCAGCTCGATGCCGACGTGCCGCGGGTCGAAGGTCTCCTCGGTCACCTTGCCGTCGCGGACGATCCACACCCGGGAGGTGGAGGTGGTCGTCAGCTCGTCGAAGCCGTCGTCGCCCCGGAACACCAGCGACGAGTGGCCGCGCTCGGCGAAGACGCCGGCGACGATCGGCGCCATGCGCGGGTCGGCGACCCCGACCGCCTGGGCGCGTACCCGGGCGGGGTTGGTGAGCGGGCCGAGGGCGTTGAACACCGTACGGACGCCCAGCTGCTTGCGGGCGGCGCCCGCGTGACGCAGCGCCGGGTGGAACTTGACCGCGAAGCAGAAGGTGATCCCGGCCTCCTCGGCCACCTCGGCCACCCGCTGCGGCGTCAGGTCCAGGTTGACGCCCAGCTGCTCCAGGACGTCCGAGGCCCCGGACGCGGAGGAGGCGGCCCGGTTGCCGTGCTTGACGACCTTCGCACCGGTGCCGGCGACGACGATCGACGCCATGGTGGAGATGTTCACCGTCTTCGCGCCGTCGCCGCCGGTGCCGACGATGTCGACGGTGGGACCGGGCACCTCGATCAGGTTGGCGTGCTCGTACATCGTGCGCACCAGACCGTTGATCTCCGCCACGGTCTCGCCCTTGGCCCGCAGCGCCACCACGAAGCCGGCGATCTGGGCGTCGGTCGCCTCACCGCGCATGATCAGGTCCATGGCCCAGGCGGTCTCCTCCGAGGAGAGGTCCCGGCCGTCCAGCAGACCGTTCAGCAGGACGGGCCAGGAACGGCCCGCCGCGGTGTCGCCTCCAGCGGGGGTCACAGCGCTCATAAGCCGCTCCTGGGTGTCATGGGGTCCCGCTCTGCCGGGACACGCGTCTCAACGGGTCCACCCTATCCAGCCACGAGGAACGGCGAAGGGCCCCGTCCGAACACCGGACGGGGCCCCTCAGCGGTTGCGTGGCGACGCAGTGATCAGTGGTGGCCGTGGCCGCTCGTGATCTCCCTGTACTCCTCGACGGTCGGCTTGGCGATCTGGCTCTCCTCGCCGTAGTACGCCTTGCTCAGCTTGGCGCGGACCTTCTCGGTGCCCTTCACCTTGCGCTCGACGCCGTTCTCGTCGACCGTCGGGCCGATCTCGGCCGGCGCGTACTGCTCGTGCGCGGTGAGCGTGTAGAGCTGCTCCTGGCTGAGCGGCTCGTGCACCTCGATGAACTCACCGTGCGGCAGGCGCTTGATGGTGCCGGTCTCACGACCGTGCAGCACCTTGTCCTTGTCGCGGCGCTGGAGGCCGAGGCAGATCCGCTTGGTCACGACGAAGGCGACGACCGGTCCGACGAAGAAGCCGATCCGGACGAACCAGGTGACCGCGTTGATCGACAGGTGGAAGTGGGTGGCGACGATGTCGTTGCCACCGCCGATCAGCATGATCATGTAGCCGGTGACCCAGGCGACACCGAAGGCCGTACGGGTCGGGGCGTTGCGCGGCCGGTCCAGGATGTGGTGCTCGCGCTTGTCGCCGGTGACCCAGGACTCGATGAACGGGTAGAGGGCGATCACACCGAGGAACAGACCGAAGAGCACCAGCGGGATGAACACACCGAGGACCAGCGTGTGACCCCAGAAGTTGATCTCCCAGCCCGGCATGGCGCGGACCAGACCCTCGGCGAAGCCCATGTACCAGTCGGGCTGGGCGCCGGTGGACACCTGGTCCGGACGGTACGGGCCCAGGGCCCAGATCGGGTTGACGGACGCGATGCCGGCGAGGGCCGCGATCAGACCGAAGACCAGGAAGAAGAAGCCTCCGGCCTTGGCCATGTAGACCGGCAGCAGCGGCATGCCGACGACGTTCTTGTTGGTCCGGCCGGGACCCGCGAACTGCGTGTGCTTGTGGTAGAAGACCAGGATCAGGTGGCCGACCACCAGACCGAGCATGATGCCCGGCAGCAGCAGGATGTGGATCGAGTAGAACCGCGCGACGAAGTCGCCGCCCGGGAACTCCCCGCCGAACAGGAACATCGAGATGTACGTGCCGACGATCGGCACGGACAGGATCGCGCCCTGGGTGAAGCGGACACCGGTGCCGGAGAGCAGGTCGTCCGGGAGCGAGTAGCCGGTGAACCCGGTGAACATGCCGAGGACGAACAGCAGGAAGCCGAACAGCCAGTTGATCTCACGCGGCTTGCGGAACGCGCCCGTGAAGAACACGCGCATCATGTGCACGAACATGCCGGCGAGGAAGATGATCGCCGCCCAGTGGTGGATCTGCCGGATGAGCAGACCACCGCGGACGTCGAAGGAGATCTCCAGCGTCGAGCTGAACGCCTCCGACATCAGCTGGCCCTGGAGCGGGACGTAGCTGCCGTGGTACTCCACCTCGTTCATCGACGGGTGGAAGAACAGCGTCAGGTACACACCCGTGAGGATGATGATGATGAAGCTGTACAGGCAGATCTCACCGAGCATGAAGGACCAGTGGTCCGGGAAGATCTTGCGCATGTTGGCCTTGGCCAGGGAGTAGATCCCCAGCCGGCCGTCGGCCCAGTCGGCGACCCGCTCGCCCGCGGGTGCCTTGCGGCGGTCGTCGTTGTTACTCATCCGCGCTCCCAGAAGGCAGGACCGACGGGCTCTTCGAAGTCGCCGAGCGCCTCGAGGTACCCCTCGTCGTTCACGCCGATGCGCAGCTGCGGAAGGGCGTGGCCGGCCGGGCCGAAGATCACTCGGGCACCGTCGGACAGGTCGAAGGTGGACTGGTGGCAGGGGCACAGCACGTGGTGCGTCTGCTGCTCGTAGAGCGAGATCGGGCAACCGACGTGGGTGCAGATCTTCGAGTACGCCACGATGCCCTCGTGCGACCACTCGAGCTCCTGCTTGTCCTTGATGTCGTCCGGCTCGATCCGGACGATCATCAGGGCGGCCTTGGCGATCTCGTTCTGGAAGTCGTGGTCGGTCTCCTCCAGGCCCTCCGGCTTGGCGAAGGTGAGGGAGCCGACCGCGACGTCCGAGGGACGCAGCGGCTCGTTGGTGTTCATGTTGACGAGCAGCTTGCCCTTGGACCACAGCGTGTGGCGCAGCTTGTCCTCGGGCAGCGGGCCGAGGTCGCGCAGCAGCACGACGCCGGAGAGCGGGAACAGGGCCAGCGCACCGAACATCGTGTTGCGGATCAGCTTGCGGCGGCCCAGCGCGGACTCCTGCGCGCCGTCCCTGAAGTCGGCCATGACCTTGGCCTTGACCTCGGGCGACGCCTCGATCGCGTGCCGCTCGTCGGCGACCTCCACGTCGGACATCAGGGTGCGGGCCCAGTGGACCGCGCCGGCACCGATGCAGAACAGGGCGGCGCCCAGCGTGAGGCCGAGCGCGAAGTTCAGCGCGTTGATGTGCCCGAGCGGGAAGATGTAGACCGACTCGTCGTGCGGGATCGCCACGTACGCGGCGATGAAGCCGACGGTGGCCAGCATCGACAGCGTGAACAGGAAGGCGACCGTGCGCTCGGACCGCTTGGCGGCCCGCTCGTCGATGTCCTGGATCCGGTGCTCGTGGGGCGGCATCCCCGGGTCGGCGAACGGGTGCTGCTCGTCCGCCACGTCCACCGCACCGTGCGCGCGGCCCTGCTCAGCGGGCAGGTTCTCTTCTGGAATGTCTTGGCTACTCATGACTTCTTGGCCTTTGCGGTCCGGGCGGCGACCCACACGGCGACGGCGATCAGTCCGCCGAGACCGAAGATCCAGCCGAACAGACCCTCGCTGACCGGCCCGAGGCCGCCCAGCTCGAGGCCGCCGGGGCTCTCCGTCTCATCACCGTTGACCGCGTTCAGGTACGCGATGATGTCCTTCTTGTTCTGCTCCGACAGCGTGGTGTCGGGGAAGGAGGGCATGTTCTGCGGGCCGGTCTGCATGGCCTCGTAGATGTGCTTCGGGTCCACGCCCTCGAGGGACGGCGCGAACTTGCCCTTGGTCAGGGCACCGCCCTTGCCGGTGAAGTTGTGGCACTGCGCGCAGTTGGTGCGGAACAGCTCACCGCCCTTGGCGATGTCCGCTCCCTCGTCGCCGTACTCGGACTCGGTCGGGATGGACGGGCCGGCGCCGAGCGAGGCGATGTACGCGGCGAGCTGGTCGATCTCGGCCTGCGTGTAGACGACCTTCTTCCGCGGGATCTGGGCCATCTGGGAGGTCGAGGCCGGCATGCGGCCGGTGCCGACCTGGAAGTCGACGGCCGCGGCGCCCACGCCCACGAGGCTGGGACCGTCGGAGGTGCCCTGACCGCCGGTGCCGTGGCAGCTGGCGCAGCCGACGGCGTAGAGCTTCTTGCCCTCGTCGATGGCGAGGGACTGGGCGGTTTCGTCTGCCTGCGCCTTGCTCGCGGGTGCGAACGCGGCGTACAGCCCCCCGGTGCATGCCAGCGCGAGGAGTAGGACGACGAGCGCCGCCATCGGATGGCGTCGTCGTGCGGAGAGCTTTTTCACGGATTACCCCGGTGTCAGGATCTTCTGCGTCGATGCTTCTGGGATGGGTGCGGGAGCGGGCCCGGCTACTTGATCATGTAGATCGTGGCGAAGAGGCCGATCCAGACGACATCGACGAAGTGCCAGTAGTAGGACACGACGATCGCGGCGGTCGCCTGCTCGTGGGTGAACCTCCTGGCCGCGTAGGTGCGCCCGAGGACCAGCAGGAAGGCGATGAGGCCGCCCGTCACATGCAGGCCGTGGAAGCCGGTGGTCAGGTAGAAGACCGACCCGTAGGGGTCGGAGGAGAGCGAGAGCCCGTCCTTCTTGACCAGCTCGGTGTACTCGTACACCTGACCGCCGATGAAGATCGCACCCATGATGAAGGTGACGATGAACCAGCCCCGGAGCTTCTTGACGTCACCGCGCTCGGCGGCGAACACGCCGAGCTGGCAGGTGAGGGAGGAGAGCACCAGGATCGTGGTGTTCGTCGCCGAGAACGGGAAGTTCAGGGCGTGCGCCATTTCCTTCCAGTGCTCGGGACCCGTCACCGATCGCAGGGTGAAGTACATCGCGAAGAGGGCCGCGAAGAACATCAGCTCGGAACTCAGCCAGATGATGGTTCCGACGCTGGTGAGGTTCGGCCGGTTGACCGACGGGTGCGCGTGCCCGGTTTCTACTGTCGTTGCTGTCGCCACGACCGACATTATGTCGGTCGCTTATCCCGCCCTCACTCCCGGGGGTGCCGTTCGGGGTGTCCGCACCCCGTGGACTGCCCGTATGGCCCATCGCGGCCGTGTTCCGACAGGTGTTGACAGGGTGTCCGGGGGAGTAGCATCCGCACCGTCGGTACCCGGAAGTTCCCGAGCAGTGCTGTGTCTTCTGAGGAGCGTGGAGGAACCATGCAGGCGACCGCGACGGTGCTGGTCTACAGCGATGACGCCAACACCCGCGAGCAGGTGCGGCTGGCCTCCGGCCGGCGGCCGGCGCCCGACGCGCCCCTGGTCGAGTTCGTGGAGTGCGCGACGCCGGCCGCCGTGCTGACGGAGCTGGACAGGGGCGGCATCGACGTCTGCGTCCTGGACGGCGAGGCCGTGCCCATGGGGGGCATGGGGATGTGCCGGCAGATCAAGGACGAGGTGTTCCGGTGCCCGCCGGTGCTGCTCCTCATCGCGCGGCCCCAGGACGCGTGGCTGGCGACCTGGTCCCGGGCCGACGCGGCGGTGACGCTGCCGGTGGAGCCGGTGGAGTTCGCGGGCGCGCTGGCCGCCCTGCTGCGGGACAGGCAGGCTCTGAGCGTCTGACCCGCCCGGGGAGCCGGGGACCGCGCGGAAGGGCTCCCCCGGTGGCTGCTCACGCGGCCGTCGGCCACAGCCTCGACGGGTCCTGCTCGGGCCGCTGCTGCCCGGTGGTCAGCGCGCTGCCCGTGCGCCATGCCGTCCAGTCGATGTTCCAGTCGCCGAAGCCGTTGCCGAAGGTCTCCATCGTGTGGCCGTAGCTGTTGACGACCTGGACGACGTCGCCCTCCCGGACGTTCTGGAAGAACCACGCCGCGTTCTGGGTGCTCATGCCGGTGCAGCCGTGGCTGACGTTGGCGTACCCCTGGGAGCCGACGGACCAGGGGGCGGCGTGGACGTACTCACCGCTCCAGGTCACCCGGGTGGCGTAGTAGACCGGCAGGTCGTAGGACTCCGAGGAGCCCTCGGCGATGCCGATGCTGGTGCCGCGCATCCGTACGAAGTACTCCTTGCCCAGGACGACCTTGACGCCGTTGCGGGTCTCGAAGCCGGGCTTGCCGGTGGTGACGGGTATCCGTTTGATCTCCTCACCGTTCTTGAAGACGGTCAGGGAGTGCGCCGAGGCGTCGGTGACGGCGATGACGCGGTCGCCGATGGTGAGGGCGACGTCCTTCGCCGGCCCGCCCCAGAGGCGGTCGCCGACCTTGATGCCGTCCAGGGTGCTGTGCATGCGGACCGCGGTGCGGGCCGGCCAGTAGTCCTTGGGCCGGTAGTGGAGCGACTTGTCGTCGACCCAGTGCCAGGCGCCCTCGACGGAGGGCTTGGAGTCGACCTTGAGGGAGCGCTCGACGACCGCGCGCTGGGCGGGGTCCTTGACGGGCCGGTTCAGTTCGGCCGTGAGCGGCTGGCCGACACCGTAGGTGCCCGCCTTGGGGCCGAACGTCACCGTCAGCAGCGTCTTGGTGGTGGGCTTGCCGGTGTCGACGGTGAGGACCCGGCGGCCGGGGGCGCCGTCCTTGTCCTCGGTGCTCACGCGGACCGTGTAGTGGGCGTTGGCGGCGAGCGGCTCGGTGCTGCGCCAGCGACTGCCGTCGGCGGAGAGTTCGCCGGCCACGTGGCGGCCCGTGGCGTCCACGGCGGTGACGTCCGTGATGCGGTCGTCGGAGTCCTCCGCGGTGATCTCCAGGGGCTTGTCCGGGTCGGCCTTCGCACCGTCGCCGCGCTGGCCGTTGAAGGAGATCCGGTCGGTGGCGTCGTAGGGGCGTGCGGAGAGGGGGTGGCCGTCCGAGCCGCAGGCGATCGCGCCCTCGGCCAGGGCGATCACCAGCAGGGTGCAGCCGACGACGGTGCGGGGGCGCAGGCGCGGCGGGGCCGCGGGGGTGAGCGCGCGCAGGCCCGAGGGGCGGGGTGCGGTCACCCCCTCGGCACCGGTTCGGGCGCCGCGGGAAGGCTCGGAGCGGTTCATGGCTTCACGCTAGGGAGCCCTGTCAACGGCGGCGCGCCGGGAGACACGGATGGACGACCGGTTTTGCGGCGAAAGCGTGAGCCCGGACCCTCCTGACGGAGTGTCCGGGCTCGTGCCGTGCTCGGTGCGTGCTACTGGGTGCGGTTCTCACCGCGGTAGTACTCGAAGACCCAGCCCCACAGGCCGATCATGACCAGCGGTGCGGAGAAGTACAGCAGCCACCAGCCGACCGCGACGGACAGGAAGGACAGGGCGCCGCCGATGGCCAGGGAGAGCGGCTGCCAGCTGTGCGGGCTGAAGAAGCCCAGCTCGCCGGCGTCGTCCGCGACGTCCGCCTCCTTGTTGTCCTGGGCACCGGTGTCGACCCGCCGGGCGGTGAAGCCCAGGTAGAAGCCGACCATGATGCACAGGCCGAAGGCCAGGAAGAGGGCCGTGGTACCGGCCGGCTCCTTCGACCACACGCCATAGACGACCGCCATGGCGAGGACGAAGACGCTCAGCCAGATGAACATCTTGCCCTGGATCTTCACTTGCCGGCCTCCTTGCTGCCCGCGATGGCACCGGCGCCGTGGCCGGCGTGCTCCAGCTGCTCGAGCGCGGCGATCTCCGGGTGGTGCAGGTCGAACGCCGGGGATTCGCTGCGGATCCGCGGCAGGGTGAGGAAGTTGTGCCGCGGCGGCGGGCAGGAGGTCGCCCACTCCAGGGAGCGGCCGTAGCCCCACGGGTCGTCGACGCCGACCGGCTTGCCGTACTTGGCCGTCTTCCACACGTTGTACATGAACGGCAGGATCGACAGGCCGAGCACGAACGAGCTGATCGTGGAGATCGTGTTCAGGGCGGTGAAGCCGTCGGCGGCCAGGTAGTCGGCGTACCGGCGGGGCATGCCCTCGGCGCCCAGCCAGTGCTGGACCAGGAAGGTGCCGTGGAAGCCGATGAACAGCGTCCAGAAGGTGACCTTGCCGAGGCGCTCGTCCAGCATCTTGCCGGTCCACTTCGGCCACCAGAAGTGGAAGCCGGAGAACATCGCGAAGACGACAGTGCCGAAGACGACGTAGTGGAAGTGCGCGACCACGAAGTACGAGTCGGAGACGTGGAAGTCCATCGGCGGCGAGGCCAGGATGACACCGGTCAGACCACCGAAGGTGAAGGTGATCAGGAAGCCGGTCGCCCAGAGCATCGGGGTCTCGAAACTCAGTGACCCCTTCCACATCGTGCCGATCCAGTTGAAGAACTTCACACCGGTCGGGACGGCGATGAGGAACGTCATGAAGGAGAAGAACGGCAGCAGCACACCGCCGGTGACGTACATGTGGTGGGCCCACACGGTCACGGAGAGGCCGGCGATCGCGATGGTCGCGGCGATCAGGCCGAAGTAGCCGAACATCGGCTTGCGGCTGAAGACCGGGATGACCTCGCTGATGATGCCGAAGAACGGCAGCGCGATGATGTACACCTCTGGGTGTCCGAAGAACCAGAAGAGGTGCTGCCACAGCAGCGAGCCGCCGTTGGCGGCGTCGAAGACGTGGGCGCCGAACTTGCGGTCCGCCTCCAGGGCGAACAGCGCGGCCGCGAGGACCGGGAAGGCCAGCAGGACCAGCACACCGGTCAGCAGCACGTTCCACACGAAGATCGGCATGCGGAACATGGTCATGCCGGGGGCGCGCATGCAGATGATCGTGGTGATGAAGTTGACCGAGCCGAGGATCGTGCCGAAGCCGGAGAAGGCCAGACCCATGATCCACATGTCGGCGCCGATGCCCGGGCTGCGGACCGCGTCCGACAGCGGGGAGTAGGCGAACCAGCCGAAGTCGGCCGCACCCTGCGGGGTGAGGAAGCCGGCCACCGCGATCAGCGAGCCGAACAGGTACAGCCAGTAGGCGAACATGTTCAGCCGCGGGAACGCCACGTCGGGCGCGCCGATCTGCAGCGGCATGATCCAGTTCGCGAATCCGGCGAACAGCGGAGTCGCGAACATCAGCAGCATGATCGTGCCGTGCATCGTGAACGCCTGGTTGAACTGCTCGTTCGAGACGATCTGCAGGCCCGGCCGGGCCAGCTCGGCGCGCATGAGGAGCGCCATCACGCCGCCGATGAGGAAGAACGCGAACGACGTGACGAGGTAGAGCGTGCCGATCGTCTTGTGGTCCGTGGTGGTCAGCCACTTGATGACGACCTCACCGCGGCGCTGGCGCCGGACCGGCAGCTCGTCCTCGTAGTGGGACCCGGCCGCCGCGGCACCCTGGGGTTCGTTGAGGATGCTCACAGGTTGTTCGTCTCCCGGTTCTTCTCATGGGCGGTCTGCTCGATGCCCGCGGGAACGTAACCGGTCTGCCCCTTCTTGGCGAGGTCCTTGAGGTGCTGCTCGTAGCGCTCGGGGGAGACGACCTTCACGTTGAACAGCATGCGCGAGTGGTCGACGCCGCAGAGCTCGGCGCACTTGCCCAGGAAGGTGCCCTCCTTGTTGGGGGTCACCTGGAAGGCATTGGTGTGGCCCGGGATGACGTCCTGCTTCATCAGGAACGGCACCACCCAGAAGGAGTGGATGACGTCACGCGAGGTGAGGACGAAGCGGACCGTCTTGCCCTCGGGGAGCCAGAGGGTCGGGCCGGGGTTGTTGGTCTGCGGGTTCCGCTCACCGGGGGTGCCGCAGGTGTAGACGCCGCCCGCGTTGTCCGGGAACTCGTCCTTGTAGCGGTCCGGGATCGCGTCCAGGTTCTCGTCGGTCTTCGCGTCCCCGCTGGAACCGTCGACGTCCTCGATGTAGTTGAAGCACCAGCTCCACTGGAAGCCGACCACGTTGACCGTGACGTCGGGCTTCTTCTCCAGGTCGAGGAGCTTGGACTCGTCGCGGGCCGTGAAGTAGAAGAGGACCGACACGATGATGATGGGGACCACCGTGTACAGCGCCTCGATCGGCATGTTGTACCGGGTCTGCGGAGGGACCTCCACCTTGGTGCGGCTGCGCCGGTGGAAGAAAGCACTCCACAGGATCAGGCCCCACACCAGCACGCCGACGGCGAGCGCGGCAGCCCAGGATCCCTGCCACAGGGAGAGGATCCGCGGAGCCTCTTCCGTGGTGGGGGTGGGCATACCAAGGCGGGGGAAGTCCTCCCATGTGCAACCGGTGGCGGTCGCCAGGACCAGGCCCGCGGTCATTGCCTGCAGCAGCTTCCGCCGCATCGGGCGCCGCGGCGAGCGGTCGGAGCCGTTGGGACTCACGTAGCGCCTTCCCGAGAGTCTCGCCCGCGCGGATCGGCTGCGGCCTTCTCGCTGGTCGGTCGCCGCCCTGCGTCGGGCAGGGGTTTGGATGTTTATGCGGACCAAACCCTAGCCGACGCCCTCCGGGGGTTCGCGGGGAGGGTGGCATACGCGCCGCGGGTCACCCCGAAGGGGTGGGAACGTGCCGGGTTCAGGCCTCATGAGGCGGGTGTCCGCGACGCGTTCGCGACTGCGGACGCGCGGGGGGCCGGTCGCGCGGTTCCCCGCTCTCGGCAGGGCGCTTAGCGTTGCCGTGTGCCCTACTTCGACGCGGCCTCCGCCGCTCCCCTTCATCCTGTGGCCCGGCAGGCGCTGTTGGCCTCGCTCGACGAGGGCTGGGCCGATCCGGCCCGGCTCTACCGCGAGGGGCGGCGGGCCCGGATGCTGCTCGACGCCGCCCGGGAGACCGCCGCCGACGCCGTCGGGTGCCGGGCCGACGAGCTGGTGTTCACGTCGTCCGGGACGCGGGCCGTGCACAGCGGGATCGCCGGGGCGCTGGCCGGCCGGCGGCGGACCGGACGCCACCTGATCGTGTCATCGGTCGAACACTCCTCGGTGCTCCATTCGGCGGAGGTGTTCGAGGCCGAGGGCGGGACGGTGACGCGGGTGCCGGTCCGGCGGACGGGCGCGGTGACGGTCGAGGCGTACGGGGACGCGCTGCGGGCGGACACCGCGCTGGCCTGTCTGCAGTCCGCCAACCACGAGGTGGGGACCGAGCAGCCGGTGGCGGCGGTGGCCGAGGTGTGCCGGGCGGCCGGGGTGCCGCTGCTGGTGGACGCCGCCCAGTCGCTGGGGTGGGGGCCGGTGGAGGGGCCCTGGTCGCTGCTGACGGCGAGTGCCCACAAGTGGGGCGGGCCGTCGGGGGTGGGGCTGCTGGTGGTGCGCAAGGGCGTGCGGTTCTCCGTCCGGGGCCCCGCGGACGAGCGGGAGTCGGGGCGGGCGGCCGGCTTCGAGAACCTTCCGGCGATCGTGGCGGCGGCGGCCTCGCTGCGGGCGGTGCGCGCGGAGGCGGCGGCCGAGGCGGCGCGGCTGCGGGAGCTGACGCGGCGGATCCGGGCGCGGGTGCCGGAGCTGGTGCCGGACGTGGAGGTGGTCGGGGATCCGGAGCGCCGGCTGCCCGGGACGGTCACCTTCTCGTGTCTCTATGTCGACGGGGAGACCCTGCTGCACGAGCTGGACCGGGCGGGCTTCTCCGTGTCGTCCGGGTCGTCCTGCACGAGCAGCACGCTGACGCCGAGTCATGTGCTGCGGGCGATGGGGGTGCTCAGCGAGGGCAATGTGCGGGTGTCGCTGCCGCCGGGGGCGGCGGAGGAGGACGTGGAGCGGTTCCTCGCGCTGCTGCCGGGCACGGTGGCGGGGGTGCGGGAGAAACTGGGGGCGCCGGTCCCGGTGGCGGACGTGCGGGACGACGTCCTCGTGGTGGACGCCCTCGGCAAGCGCTGCCCGATCCCCGTGATCGAGCTGGCGAAGGTCATCGGGGACGTGCCGGTGGGCGGCACGGTCCGGGTGCTGTCCGACGACGAGGCGGCCCGGCTCGACATCCCCGCGTGGTGCGCGATGCGGGAGCAGGAGTACGTGGGCGAGGCGCCGGCGGACCGCGGCTCGGCCTACCTGGTCCGCCGGCTCGTCTAGGGCGCTTCTGACGGATCTCCGTGGGAGAAGGAGCGGCGTTCGGTGCGTGCCCTCGGCGTGCGGTGTGCGGGGTCGTGTGGCGGAGCCACCTGGCCCTGCACACCGTGCGGTGAGGGTGCGTGCCGGGCGTCGCGACGCCGCGGAGATCCGTCAGCAGCGCCCTGGGGCCTGTCGTTCGGATCAGGTCGCGGGGACCCGACGGTGCCCGCCCTGAGTCAGCTGAGGTGCTTCTTCACCTCGGCGGCGGCCTCGTCGCCGTAGGCCTGGGCGAAGCGGTCCATGAAGTGGCCGCGGCGCAGCTGGTACTCCTGGGTGCCGACGGTCTCGATGACGAGGGTGGCGAGCATGCAGCCGATCTGGGCGGCCCGCTCCAGGGAGACGTCCCAGGCCAGGCCGGAGAGGAAGCCGGCCCGGAAGGCGTCGCCGACACCGGTCGGGTCGGACTTGCGTTCCTCCTGGGGGCAGCCGACCTCGATGGGGTCCTCGCCGGCCCGCTCGATGCGGACGCCGCGCGAGCCGAGGGTGGTGACGCGGTGGCCGACCCGGGAGAGGATCTCCTCGTCGCTCCAGCCGGTCTTGGACTCGATGAGGCCCTTCTCGTACTCGTTGGAGAAGAGGTAGGTCGCCCCGTCCATCAGGATGCGGATCTCCTCGCCGTCCATCCGGGCGATCTGCTGGGAGAAGTCGGCGGCGAAGGGGATGGCGCGGGAGCGGCACTCCTCCGTGTGGCGGAGCATCGCCTCGGGGTCGTCGGCGCCGATCGTGACCAGGTCGAGGCCGCCGACGCGGTCGGCGACGGTCTTCAGCTCGATGAGGCGGGCCTCGCTCATCGCTCCGGTGTAGAAGGAGCCGATCTGGTTGTGGTCGGCGTCCGTCGTGCAGACGAAGCGGGCGGTGTGCAGCGTCTCGGAGATGCGGACGGACTCGGTGTCCACGCCGTGCCGGTCCAGCCAGGCGCGGTACTCGTCGAAGTCGGCGCCCGCGGCGCCGACCAGGATGGGACGGGTGCCGAGCTGTCCCATGCCGAAGGCGATGTTCGCGGCGACCCCGCCACGCCGTACGTCCAGCTGGTCGACCAGGAAGGACAGCGAGACCGTGTGGAGCTGGTCCGCGACGAGCTGGTCGGCGAAGCGGCCCGGGAACGTCATGAGGTGGTCGGTCGCGATGGAGCCGGTGACTGCGATGCGCACGGCGGGGACTCTCCTGTGGGAGGGGGGATTGACAGTTCACGCTACCCGGAAGACGGACGCCACTGAAGCAGTCGAAACTACCCGATAGTAGATCTTTCTTCGCGCGGCCGGACCTGCCTACGGTGCCGCTATGACGAACCTGGACCACGCCCCCGCCCCCGCCCCGGCCGATCCCGACGGAGACCTCGCGTCGCTGCGGGGCGACTGCGCCCGGATGGCTCCGCACTGGGCGGCCCCCGAGCGGGAGCCCGCCCGTCCCGTGCCGCCGTCCCGGATCCACGGCGTGACCGTCCCGGCGGCCTCGGCCCGGATGCTGGAGGAGATGCCGGACTACGGCAACTGAGCGTCCGCCGCTCCGCCGGTCCCGTCCGCCCTCCCTGCCCGCTCTCCCGGCGGGGCGCCCGGCGTGGAACCGTGCGCTCCCCCGCCGCGTCCCATCGCTGTCCCCCGTCGGGGGGATGGGGGGTACGACAGCAGGGCGGCCGAAGGAGCGATGCGGTGAACACCGAGCGACCCGACGACGACACCGCGCGCGGACCCGAGGACCGGGGCGCGCGGGAGGAGACGCGGTCGGAGCAGACCCGGCCGGGGGATCTCGTACGGGAACAGACGCTTCGGGAGGAACCCGTAGGGGAGTCCCCCCGGGAGGCCGTGCGGGAGGAATCCCCTCCGGAGGAGCCCGTGCAGCAGGAGTCCCCCAGGGAGAAACCTCTACGGGAGCGGCCCGACGGTGATGCCGGCGGCGGGGCCGACCGTGGCGGGACCGACCGCGGCAGGGCCGACGGCAGCGGGGCGGACGGCGGCGGGGCGGACGGCGGCGGGGCCGACCGCAGCCAGGCCGACGACGGCAGGGCCGACCGCAGCCAGGCCGACGACGGCAGGGCCGACCGCAGCCAGGCCGACGACGGCAGGGCCGACGGCGGCGAGGCCGACGGCGGCGAGGCCGACGGCGGTCGGTTCGTCGGTGAGGTGACGGGCGACGGTTCGTCCGGTGGCCGTCGCCGCTCCCACCTGTTCGTCGCCTCCGTCGCCGCCGCCGTGCTGCTGGTGGGCGGTGGGGGCGCCTACCTCGCGGCCAGCACGACGGGCGGCGCGGGCGGCGGGTCCGGGGCGGGGGCGCCCTCGGGGGACGGCACTCCCCCGGTCCTCGTCCTCGACGACTACGCCGGCGGCGGCTCCGGCGGGGCCGTGAACGGCATCGCGCCCGGCGAGCCGAACCCCTACGGGGTCACCTACCGGGCCGAGGGCACCCTCCCTGACGGTCCCGGCTCGGCGGCCGTGTACTGGGCGCGGGGCGAGGTCACCGCCGACGAGGTGACGCGGCTGGCGGCGGCGCTGGGCGTCGACGGCACGCCGGTGAGCCAGGGGCAGGAGTGGCGGGTCGGCTCCGTGACGGACGGTTCGGGACCGGTGCTGCGGGTGAACCGGCAGGCGCCCGGCCCGTGGACGTTCAACCGCTACACGCCCGGCACCGACACCTGCGCAAGCGCCACCGGCTGCGACAAGGACAGCGCGGATCCGTCCGCCACCCCGGTGAGCGAGGCGGCCGCGAAGAAGGCGGCGGCGCCGGTCCTGAAGGCGCTCGGCCAGGACGACGCCAAGATCGACGCGAGCCAGGTCGTGGGCGCCCAGCGGGTGGTGAACGCCGACCCCGAGATCGGCGGCCTGCCCACCCACGGGTGGACGACCGGCGTCACCGTCAACGTCCGGGCGGAGGTCGTCGCCGGGGGCGGTCAGGTGAGGACGCCGGTGAAGGGGGACACGTACCCGGTGCTGAGCGCGCGGGAGACGCTGGACCGGATGAACGCGGCACCGGGGACGGACCCGCGGACGGGCATCGGCGGCTGCGCCGACCCGGTGCCCCTGGAAGAGGGTCCGGCGGACCCGTGCGGGACCTCGACGGCCGCCCCGCACCAGCAGTCGCCGACCGTCGCGGACGCGGTGTTCGGGCTCGCCCCGCACGCCTCGGGCGGACGCCAGGTGCTGGTGCCGTCGTGGCTGTTCGAGGTGCGGGACGCCGGGGGCGAGCACACGGTGACGCATCCCGCCGTGGAGCCGGAGTACCTGAGCGCGCCCCCGGCGTCGACCCCGCCGGCGGAGCCGTCCCCGGGCGGGAAGACCAGTGACGTGTCCGTCGACGGCTACACCGCGCAGGGCGACGAACTGACCGTGGCCTTCACGGGCGGGGTGTGCTCCGACTACGCGGCGACGGCGGTGGAGAGCGGGGACGAGGTGAGGGTCACGGTGACGGCCACGTCCTGGCCGGAGCAGGTCTGCATCGCGATCGCCCAGCTCCACCACCGGACCGTCGAGCTGGAGGAGCCGCTGGGCGGCAGGACCGTGGTCGGCTCGGACGGCGGGGAGATCCCGTTGGAGAAGCCCGGGGCGCGACTGCCGTAGGAGCCCCCGCGTCCGTGTGGACACGCCGAAGGCGGCGGCCCCGGGGAGGGGCCGCCGCCTTCACGCCGTCGGGACGGCTCAGCTGAAGGAGTCGCCGCAGGCGCAGGAGCCGGTCGCGTTCGGGTTGTCGATCGTGAAGCCCTGCTTCTCGATCGTGTCCACGAAGTCGATCGTGGCGCCGCCCAGGTAGGGGGCGCTCATGCGGTCGGTGACGACCTTGACTCCGCCGAAGTCCTTCACCACGTCGCCGTCGAGGGAACGCTCGTCGAAGAAGAGCTGGTAGCGCAGGCCGGAGCAGCCGCCGGGCTGGACGGCGACGCGCAGGGCGAGGTCGTCACGGCCTTCCTGGTCGAGCAGGGTCTTGACCTTCGACGCCGCGGCGTCGGTCAGGATGATGCCGTCGGTGACGGTGGTGGTCTCGTCCGATACGGACATCTACATCTCTCCCGGGTTGTACGGAGACTGCTTGCCGACGGTTGCAACCGACGGGGCCGCGGATTCATTCCGGGCCGGGCACGTGTCTTTTCGCCTGTTCCCTTCATGCTCGCACATGCGCCGTGCAGCGGACAGCGGCTCACGACGGCGCGCGGGGCGGGCCGGCAGGGCGCCATCGGGATTCACGTCACATCGACACGATGACCATCGTCAAAGTGACGTGAAGCGGGATATGATAGATAACGTCAGTTCGACGAAAAGTAGAAAGGGTGCGTGCCGTGACCACCGCCCAGACCACGGAGCTCGACGTACAGCCGACTCCGCTCGCCCTGTTGCTGCTCGGCCGCGAGGCCGACCCGAGGAGCGAGCGGGGCGTCGAGTGCCCCGGCGACCTGCCCTCCCCGTCCGACCCGGACCTGGTGGAGCGGGCCCGCGCGGCCAAGGAGAGGCTCGGCGACAAGGTCTTCGTCCTGGGGCACCACTACCAGCGCGACGAGGTCATCCAGTTCGCCGACGTCACGGGCGACTCCTTCAAGCTGGCCCGGGACGCGGCCGCGCGCCCGGAGGCCGAGTACATCGTGTTCTGCGGTGTGCACTTCATGGCCGAGTCCGCGGACATCCTGACCTCCGAGGACCAGAAGGTCGTCCTGCCCGACCTCGCCGCCGGCTGCTCGATGGCCGACATGGCGACGGCCGAGCAGGTCGCCGAGTGCTGGGACGTGCTGACCGAGGCCGGTGTGGCCGAGCAGGTCGTGCCGGTGTCGTACATGAACTCCTCGGCGGACATCAAGGCGTTCACCGGCAAGCACGGCGGCACCATCTGCACCTCGTCGAACGCGCAGCGGGCGCTGGAGTGGGCCTTCCAGCAGGGCGAGAAGGTGCTGTTCCTGCCCGACCAGCACCTGGGCCGCAACACCGCCGTCCGCGACATGGGCATGTCCCTGGAGGACTGCGTCCTCTACAACCCGCACAAGCCGAACGGCGGGCTCACCGCCGAGCAGCTGCGCGACGCGAAGATGATCCTGTGGCGGGGCCACTGCTCGGTGCACGGCCGCTTCAGCCTGGAGTCGGTCGAGGACGTGCGCGCCCGCATCCCCGGGGTGAACGTCCTGGTGCACCCCGAGTGCCGGCACGAGGTCGTGGCCGCGGCGGACTACGTCGGGTCGACCGAGTACATCATCAAGGCCCTGGAGGCCGCCCCGGCCGGCTCGAAGTGGGCCATCGGCACCGAGCTGAACCTCGTGCGCCGGCTGGCGAACCGTTTCGCCCCCGAGGGCAAGGAGATCGTGTTCCTCGACCGCACGGTCTGCTTCTGCTCGACCATGAACCGCATCGACCTGCCCCACCTGGTCTGGGCCCTGGAGTCCCTCGCCGACGGCAAGCTGGTCAACCGGATCGAGGTCGACCAGGAGACCGAGGCGTTCGCGAAACTCGCGCTGGAGCGGATGCTGGCCCTGCCGTAGGGGACGGCCCCGATCTTCCGGGTACGGCGTCGGAGTGCCGGTCACTCCGACGCCGGCCCCCGGTCGGGATGGGCCGGGTCGACGCTGAAGACCGTGCCGTCCGGGGTCGACACCAGCAGCGCGCCCTCATGGACGAACACCCCGGGCGAGGGGAAGCCGCCGCTCGCCACGTGGTCGGCGCGCGGGAAGGACTCCCACAGCAGCGTGCCCGCACGGGCGTCGAGGGCCGCCACCCGCCCGCTGGCGCTGGCCAGGTAGACGGTGCGGCCCCGGCCGTCGGCCACCGGCTCGCCCGGCTGCTCCAGGCTCGTCCGGGTCTGCCACAGCCGCTTGCCCGTGGTGGGCGACACGGCCGTCACCTGGCCGCTGGAGGTGACGAACCAGAGCGTGCCGTTCACCATGGCCGCCGTCCCGCGGAACACCTGGGCCAGCCCGGTCGCCGTACGGGCGCCGGTGTCGGGGTCGACGAGCTGGAGGCGCTCGTACGCCATCTCCATCGCGCCCTCCTCGTCCAGCCACTCCACGAAGACCAGGCGGTCGCCGAGGGAACCCGCGTAGCCCGCGTTCTGCGGCAGGGACGGCAGGCGCCGCTGGGTGCCGTCGGCCGGGTCGAGCGCGAGGAGCCGGGGGTCGCCCGAGTCGTAGGCGGTGCAGTCCGCGTAGGGGCGGCCGCCGATGTCGTGGACGCCGCAGTAGTACCCGGCGGGCAGGGTCGTCGTCCAGCGCTCGGCGCCGTCGCGCGGGGCGCGGGCGGTCACCGAGCGGCCGTCGCCGTCCGGGGTCAGGACCAGCTCCCCGACGACCGCGGGTTCGGCGTTCTCGCCGTTCATCTCGCGGGACCACAGCCGCTTCCCGGTCGCCGCGTCGAGGGCGATCAGACGGTCGCTCTCGGTCTCGCCGGTGGGAGGGTCGGTGAGGGTCTGCCGGACGAGCACCGTGCCGTCCCGCACGCCGAGGATCCAGGAGGCGTACGCGTCGGGCTCCACCGTGGCCGGCACGGACGCGGCCCGCCAGACCGTCGCGCCGGTCAGGGCGTCCACGCGGACCGGGAGGACGGTGTCGCCGCCGCAGAACAGGGCGCCCTCGCCGAATCGGCAGGCCGGTAATCCGTCGGAGGAGTCGCGCAGCGGTTCCCCGCCGCGGGCCGCGGGCTCGAACAGCGTCGTCCGCCAGGGCCGCCAGCCGGCCGGGAGCGCCTCCCAGCGGGAGGCCGGGGACGCCGAGGGGCTCGCCGGCCCCTCCGCCTCCGCGGCCCCGCCGCCCCGCAGCGGGCCGAGGAAGAGGTACGCCGTGAGCGCGACGGCCAGGACGCCGGCCGCGACGGCCACGGCCGGCAGGCGGCGCGGGCGGGTCCGGGGGGCGGGACGGCCCGACGCCCCGTCCACCTCGGTCGGTGTGCGGGACACCCCGGCCGCCGCCGGGGGCAGCCGCAACGTCACCGTGTGCGCGTCCCCCGGCGCGGGTTCGGGCAGGGCGGCCGCGAACTCCCGCGCCAGCTCGTCGAGTCCGGGCCGGTCGGCGATGTCCTTGGCCAGACAGCGGGCCAGGACCGCGCGCAGCGGCTCGGCCACCGACTCCAGCGCCGGCTGTTCGTTCATCACCCGGTACGCCGTGAGGTAGGGGCTGTCGGCGTCGAACGGGCCGCGTCCCGTCGCGGCGAACACCAGCAGCGCCCCGAGCGAGAAGACGTCCGACGCGGGGCCCACCGAGCGGGCGTCGGTGAACTGCTCCGGGGACATGAACGGCGGGGTGCCGATCGCCTTCCCGGTCTCCGTCAGCGTCTGGTTCTCGGCCGCCCGGGAGATGCCGAAGTCGATGACGCGCAGGCCGTCCTCGGCCACCAGCACGTTCGCGGGCTTGAGATCGCGGTGGACGACCCCCGCCCGGTGGATGTCCCGCAGCGCCTCCACGAGCCCCAGCGCGAGCCGCCGCAGCTCCGCGCCCCGCAGCGGGCCGTCGGCCCGGATCCGGGCGGCGAGCGTGGGCGCCGGGACGTACTGGGTGGCCATCCAGGGCCGTACGGCGTCGGGGTCCGCGTCGACCACCGGGGCGGTGAAGGCGCCGCTCACCTTGCGGACGGCCTCGATCTCCTGGCGGAAACGGGTGCGGAAGACCGGGTCCTCGGCGTACTGGGCGTGGACCACCTTGACGGCGACCTCCCGGCCGGATCTCGACCTGCCCCGGTAGACGACCCCCATCCCGCCGGAGCCCAACCGGTCCACGACCCGGTACCCGCCGACCGACCGCGGATCGTCCCTGTGCAGTGGCACCGCCCCGATCCCCCTCCCCCGCAGAGCAGTTCGAGCTCACAGGATAGGTACACCCAGCGGGAGGAGAAGTGCCGAACAGGCCGCCTTGCCCCGACGGCGGTACGACGACGGCCCGGCGCCCTGCCGGGGGGAGGCACACCCGCCAACGCCCTGGGGGCCACCCAGGGGCGCGGGGAACTGCGCGACCAGCCACCGACGGCCCGCGGCCGACCGTCGACGCGCAGCCCCCGCCCCCCGGGGCACCGTACGGGGGCGTCCCCGGGCTACACGCCCGCCGGCTCCGGCGCCCTCTCCGGCTCCGGCCGCCCCTTGGCCGCCCGCTTCGCCGCCCGGCGCTCCTTGCGCAGTTCCAGCATCGCGTAGAGCGTCGGGACGAGGAGGAGGGTGAGGAGCGTCGAGGTGATCAGTCCGCCGATGACGACCACCGCCAGGGGCTGGGCGATGAAGCCGCCCTCCCCCGTGACCCCCAGGGCCATCGGCAGCAGGGCGAACACGGTCGCGAGGGCCGTCATGAGGATGGGGCGCAGACGGTGGCGGCCGCCCTCGACCACGGCCTCGACGACGCCGTACCCCTGGCGGCGGTACTGGTTGATGAGGTCGATCAGCACGATCGCGTTGGTCACCACGATGCCGATCAGCATCAGCATGCCGATCATCGCCGGGACACCCATCGGGGTGCCGGTGACGAGCAGCAGACCGATCGCGCCCGTCGCCGCGAACGGGATGGAGACCAGCAGGATCAGCGGCTGGGCCAGCGACCGGAAGGTCGCCACCAGCAGCATGAAGACGATCGCGATCGCCGCGAGCATGGCCAGGGCGAGGTTGGCGAACGCGTCGTCCTGGTCCTGCGAGACGCCGCCGATCTCGGCCGTCGCGCCCGCCGGGAGCTTCAGCCCGTCGATCCGCGACTGGAGGTCGGCGCTCACCGCGCCCGTGTTGTCGCCGGTGGGCCGGGCGGTGACGGTGGCCGCGCGCTGACCGTCGATACGGGTCATCGAGACGGGGCCGTCGACCAGCTGCACGGTCGCGATGTCACCCAGCTTCACCTTGCCCAGCGGCAGGGCCTTCAGCTGCGCCAGCGTCCGCGCCGGCTTCGCCGACGTGATGACCACGTCCCGCTCGGTGTCGTCCAGGACCGCCTTCGCCGCCGTCGTGCCGCGGACCGCGTGCGCGACCGCCGCGCCGAGCGTCTGCTGGTCGAAACCGGCCGCCGCGGCACGGGCGTTCGCCCGGACGGAGATGCGCGGCACGCTCCGCGACAGGTCGCTGGTGACATCGGTGACGTCGTCCAGCCCGGCCACCGCCTCGCGGACCTGCTCCGCCGCCTTCCGCAGCACGTCGCCGTCGGCCGCCTTCACGACGACGCTCAGGTCCTGGCTGCCGAAGCCGTCACCGGCGGCGACGGTGGTCGAGCCGATGCCGTCGAGCTTCTTGAGCCCCGCCTCGATGCGGTCCCGCACGTCCTCGAACGACGCCGAGTCCTCCAGCATCACCTGGTACGACGCCTGGTTGGTGTCCGTGCCGCCGCCGAAGGCCGCGAGGAAGCCGGAGGAGCCCACGGTGACCTGGTAGTCCTTCACCCCTTCGACGCCGGCGAGCAGGTGTTCGACCTTCGCGGCTTGGGCGTCGGTCGCCGCCAGGCCGGTGCCCGGCGCCAGCTCCTGCTTGACCGTCAGGACCTGCTGCTCGCCCTGGTCGAAGAAGTTGGTCTTCAGCAGGGGCGCCATGCCGAAGGTGCCGATCAGGACGACGACGGCGATGGCCACGCTGGTCAGCCGGCGCCGGGTGGCGAACCGCAGGACGGGGACGTAGAAGCGCTGGAGGCGGCTCTTCGCCTCCTTCTCCTCGGCGGCGCGGCGGGCCTCCTCGGCGTCCTCGGGGGTGCCCTTGGGGGCGCGCAGGAACCAGTACGACAGGACCGGGACGACCGTCAGCGACACCAGGAGGGAGGCCAGCAGGGCCGCCGTCACGGTGAGGCTGAACGAGCCGAACAGCGCGCCCACCATGCCGCCGACCAGGCCGATCGGCAGGAACACGGCGACCGTGGTCAGGGTGGAGGAGGTGACCGCGCCGGCCACCTCGCGCACCGCGGTGAGGATCGCGGCCTGCCGCTCCTCGCCGTAGCCCAGGTGGCGCTTGATGTTCTCCAGGACGACGATCGAGTCGTCGACGACCCGGCCGATGGCGATGGTCAGGGCGCCCAGCGTCAACATGTTCAGCGACAGGTCGCGCGTCCACAGCACGATCAGCGCCAGCACGACCGACAGCGGGATCGACACGGCGGTCACCAGCGTCGAGCGGACCGACGCCAGGAAGACCAGGATGACGAGCACCGCGAAGAGCAGGCCGAGCGCGCCCTCCGTCGTCAGTCCCTCGATGGACTTCGACACCGCCGGGCCCTGGTCGCTGACGACCGTGATCGACGCGCCGGAGCCGAGGTCCTCGCGCAGCCCGGGCAGCTTGTCCTCGACGGCGTCCGAGATCGCGACCGCGCTGCCGTCGTGGTCCATGGTGACGGAGACGGCGAGGCTGGGCCTGCCGTCGGTACGGGTGATCGAGTCGGCCGGGGCCTCCTCCTGCTTCACCGTCGCCACGTCACCGAGCCGCACCGGCTTCGCGCCGGCCGTGCCCGCGATCATCAGGTCCTGGATCTGCTCGATCGAGGTGAAGCCGCCGCCGACCTGGACGGTGCGGTTGGATCCGGCCTCGTCGAAGGAGCCCGCCGGGACGGTCGCGCCGCCCGCCTGGAGCGCCAGGGCGAGGGACTGCGGCGTCAGGGCGGCCCGCGCCAGCTTCGCGTCGTCGGGGGTGACGGAGACCTGGAGGTCGCGCACACCGTCGACGGTGACCTGGCCGACGCCGTCGATGTCCTCCAGCGCCGGGACGACGGTCCGGTCGAGCTGGTCGGCGAGCGCCTGCTGGTCCCGGTCGGAGGTGACGGCGAGGACCACGGTCGGTATGTCGTCCGTGGAACCGGCGACGACCTGCGGGTCCACGGAGTCCGGGAGCTGGGTCCGGGCCCGGTTGACGGCCTGCTGGACATCGGCCACGAGCCGGTCGGTGTCGCTGCCGTAGTCGAAGGACGCCATGACCACGGCATTGCCCTCGCTCGCCGTGGAGGTGACGCCGGTGATGCCGTCGACGGCTTCGAGGGCGGCCTCGACCGGCTCGACGACCTGCTTCTCGACGACGTCCGGGGAGGCGCCCTGGTAGGGGGCCAGCACGGACACCACCGGCAGTTCGATGGTCGGCAGCAGCTGCTGCTTGAGCTGGGGGATCGCGATCGCGCCGAACACGATCGCGATGATGGACATCAGGCCGATCAGGGCCCGTTGCGCGAGGCTGAATCTCGACAGCCAGGACATGGGTGGAGGTTCTCTCTTCTGGGAGCGACAGAAGTGGCCCCTTCACCCTGTGCCATCGGGGCGGGTGGTTCCGTAGGCCCCAGGTCGGTTTCCTTATACGGCGCATACTCCGGGCGCAGTACGGCCGGCGCGGGTCACTCCACCCTCGGACGGACCAGTCCGGACTCGTACGCGATCACCACGAGCTGGGCGCGGTCGCGGGCGCCCAGCTTGGCCATGGCCCGGTTGACGTGCGTCTTCACGGTCAGCGGGCTGACCTGGAGGCGTTCGGCGATCTCGTCGTTGGAGTGGCCGCCGGCGACCTGGACGAGGACCTCGCGCTCACGCCCGGTGAGCGCGTCCAGGCGCCGCGCTCGGGCCGGGTCGCGGTCGCCGTCGGCGTCGCCCTGGGCGAGGAAGCGGGCGATCAGGCCCTTGGTGGCGGCCGGTGAGAGCAGGGCGTCGCCGGCCGCGGCGACCCGGATGGCGTTGAGGAGCTCCTCCGGCTCGCTGCCCTTGCCGAGGAAACCGGAGGCGCCCGCGCGCAGCGACCGCACGACGTAGTCGTCGACCTCGAAGGTCGTCAGGATCACCACGCGGACCCGGGCGAGCGCCGGGTCGGCGCTGATCAGCCGGGTCGCGGCGAGTCCGTCGGTGCCGGGCATGCGGATGTCCATCAGGACGACGTCCGCCTGCCGCTCCTTGGCCAGCCGCACCGCCTGCGCGCCGTCGGACGCCTCGCCGACGACCTCCATGTCGGGCTCGGACTCGACGAGCACGCGGAAGGCGCTGCGCAGCAGCGCCTGGTCGTCGGCGAGCAGGACGCGAATGGTCATGCGGAGTCCTCGGAGGCGCTGGGGGTGTCGACCGGAAGGATGGCATGGACGCGGAAGCCGCCCCCGTAGCGGGGCCCGGTGGTGAGGGTGCCGCGCAGTGCGGTGACGCGTTCCCGCATGCCGAGCAGGCCGTGACCGCCGCCGTCCGGGGGGCCGGTGGCCTCGCCGGTGCCGTCGTCGAGGACGGTGACCTCGATACGGGGTCCCACCCGGACGACGCTGACCTCGGCCCTGGCGTCCGGTCCCGCGTGCTTGCGCACGTTGGTCAGGGCCTCCTGGATGACGCGGTAGGCGGCCAGGTCGACGGCGGCCGGAAGCCGGGTGCCGCGGTCGGCGCGGGCGACCACGACCGGGAGTCCGGCGCTGCGGAAGGTGCCGGCGAGGTCGTCGAGGCGGTCCAGGCCGGGGGCCGGTTCGGTGGGGGCCTCGGGATCGCCGGACTGGCGCAGCAGACCGACGGTGGCCCGCAGTTCGTCGAGCGCGGAGCGGCCGGCCTCGCGGACGTGCGCCAGGGCCTCCTTGGCCTGGTCGGGGCGTCTGTCCATCACGTGGGCGGCGACTCCGGCCTGGACGTTGACCAGGGCGATGTGGTGGGCGACCACGTCGTGCAGGTCGCGGGCGATGCGCAGACGCTCCTCGGCGACCCGGCGGCGGGCCTCCTCCTCACGGGTGCGTTCCGCCCGCTCGGCACGGTCCCGGATGGCCTGGACGACGGCGCGGCGGCTGCGGACTGCGTCGCCCGCGGTGGCGCCGATGCCGGTCCAGGCGAGCAGGGCGAGGTTGTCCTGGGCGTACCAGGGCAGGGGGCCGGCGAGCATCGCCGTGCCGGTGAGGACGGTCATGGTGAGCAGGCCCGCCCGCAGGGTCGTGGGGCGGTCGGTGGTGGAGGCGACCGTGTAGAGGGCGATGACGGCGGCCATCGCGACGGGGGCGCGGGGGTCGCCGGTGACGGACTCCACCACGGAGAGGACGCCGGTGACGGCGAGGACCGTCCGGGGAGCGCGACGGCGCAGGACGAGGGCCGCGGCGCCGAGGACGATCAGCAGCAGGCTGAGCGGGTCCGGGGTGCGCAGTTCCCAGCTGACGTCCTGCTCGTGCGGGTCCACGAAGGAGCCGGCCAGCATGCACAGCAGGACGCCGGCGGCGAGGGTGGCGTCGAGGGCGAGGGGGTGCGCGGTGAGCCGGCGATGGGCTCGGGCCAGGGGGGGTCAAGGTGCCTGCCGTACCTTCTCGGGGTGACCGTCGCTCGGTGCGGGCGCGTGGCCGGGGACTGCGGCGGTGCGGGCGCGTCGCAGGGGGTTGCCGCGGTGCGGGCGCTTCGCCGGGGGAGGGTACCGCGGTGCGGGCGCTTCGCCAGGGGGTTGCCGCGGTGCGGGCGCTTCGCCGGGGCTGCCGCCCCGGGCCCCCGCGTCGGCCCTGGACGGGCCTCGTCCTCAAGCGCCGGACGGGCTGGAATGCCGTGGCCGGAACGGGAGACCCGCCGGCGGACGGCGCCGAACCGCTGCCGGGGACGGAGATCCGCCCGGGGCCCCGCGGCGACGGGGTCTCACCCCGGGATCAGCCCGTCGTCGCCGAGCATCTCCCGAACCTCCTCCAGGCTCGCGTCGGGGGCCGGGAGGATCAGCTCCGAGGGTTCCAGGGAGGCGTCCGGCAGGGGAACACCGAGGCGGCGGACGGCGTCCAGCAGGGCGCCCAGGGTGCGGTGGAAGCCCTCGTCGTCGCCGCCCTCCATCTCCTCGAGCAGTTCGTCGTCGAGCTTGTTCAGCTCGGCGAAGTGGGAGTCGGCCACCGTCCACTGGCCCTCCCCCATGATCCGCACGATCATGTCGCCCTCCTCGGCTCCGGTCCCCGGCGCCGGGCTACTGCTTGTCGAAGCGCGGGGTGTCCTGTGGCTGCTGCTGGGGCTGCGACTGGCTCGTGCCACCTTCGATGGCCTGCTGCCCGGCGGAGCCGCCTCCGGCGAGCTCGGCCTTCATGCGCTGCAGCTCCAGCTCTACATCCGTACCACCGGAGAGCCGGTCCAGCTCGGCCTGGATGTCGTCCTTGGCCAGGCCGGTGGGGTCGTCCAGGGCGCCGGAGGCGAGGAGCTCGTCGAGGGCGCCGGCGCGGGCCTGGAGCTGGGCGGTCTTGTCCTCGGCGCGCTGGACGGCCAGGCCGACGTCGCCCATCTCCTCGGAGATGCCGGAGAAGGCCTCCCCGATGCGGGTCTGGGCCTGGGCCGCGGTGTAGGTGGCCTTGATGGTCTCCTTCTTCGTCCGGAAGGCGTCGACCTTGGCCTGGAGCCGCTGGGCCGCGAGGGTGAGCTTCTCCTCCTCGCCCTGGAGCGTCGCGTGCTGTGTCTCCAGGTCGGTGACCTGCTGCTGGAGGGCCGCGCGGCGGGAGAGGGCCTCGCGGGCGAGATCCTCGCGGCCGAGGGCGAGCGCCTTGCGGCCCTGGTCCTCCAGCTTGGAGGACTGCGACTGGAGCTGGTTCAGCTGGAGTTCCAGGCGCTTGCGGGAGGTGGCGACGTCGGCGACGCCGCGGCGGACCTTCTGGAGGAGCTCCAGCTGCTTCTGGTACGAGTAATCAAGGGTCTCGCGAGGGTCCTCGGCCCGGTCAAGGGCTTTGTTCGCCTTCGCGCGGAAGATCATCCCCATACGCTTCATGACACCGCTCATGGGCTTCGCGCGCCCCCTTCTGACGGACTCCAGCTCACCGGTCTGCGACAGAACCCACAGTACGGGCCCTGCTTCCATTGACGCACTGTTCGGGGGCGGATGCGCTCCTCCCCAAGGACGACTGACCAAGGCCCTGCTCCGGCGTGAGGAGTAGGTGACCTTCCGGGTGGCGTCAGGTCACCGGGTGTCCCCTCTCCCCCGGTCTGTCCCAGGTCCTTCCCCAGTTCCGACGACCGGTGTTGCCGGATCGTTCCCCTTCGGGCTGGGGTCCATGCGGGGGGAGCGCTTACCCTTGGGTTTTGTGTTCCGTAGCCGTGCCAAGGAAGAGAAGGCACCGGTCGCCGACAAGGCGACGGTGACCGACTCCAGGCAATCCCGAGACCCGCAGGCCCCCAAGGGCCGGCCGACGCCCAAGCGCAGTCAGGCCCAGTCCCAGCGCCGCAGCGTGGCCAACACGCCGGTGACGCGGAAGGAGGCCGCCAAGCGGCAGCGCGACGAGCGCCGAGCCCAGCTGGAGCGTCAGCGCCTGGCGCTGGCCGGCGGCGACGAGCGGTATCTGCCGGCCCGTGACAAGGGCCCGGTCCGCAAGTTCGCGCGCGACTTCATCGACTCGCGGTTCAACGTGGCGGAGTTCTTCCTGCCCATGGCCGTGGTCATCCTCGTGCTGAGCATGATCCAGGTGGCGTCGCTGCAGAGCATCGCGCTGCTGCTGTGGCTCGTGGTGATCGTGCTGATCGTGCTGGACTCGATCGTCACCGGGTTCCGCCTGAAGAAGCGGCTGGCCGAGCGCTTCCCCGACCACAACCGCCGGGGCGCGGTGGCCTACGCGCTCATGCGCTCCCTCCAGATGCGCCGGCTCCGGCTGCCCAAGCCGCTGGTCAAGCGCGGGGAGCGGCCCTGAGCACTGCTGCGTTCTCCGGGGGGGCGGCCGAGGCCTGGCTGAACAAGCTGGGCGGGCTGCGTGACGTCGTACGGCAGGAGCTGGTGGCCCGGCAGCTCGACGAGCAGATAGCCGGGCGGTTTCCGGTCGGGCAGCGGCTGCGGGTGCTCGACGTGGGGATGGGCCAGGGCACGCAGGCGCTGCGGCTGGCCCGGCTCGGTCATCAGGTGACCGGCCTGGAGCGGGACGCGACGATGATCGCGGCGGCCCGCGAGGCGCTGTCCGGGGAGCCGGAGGGCATCCGGGAGCGGATGCGGATCTTCGAGGGCGACGGCCGCGACACGGGCGTGCACTTCCTGCCCGGCAGTTTCGACGTGGTGCTCTGCCACGGCGTGCTCATGTACGTGGAGGAACCGGACCCGCTGCTGGCGGGTCTCGCCCGTGTCCTCGCCCCGGGCGGGCTGCTGTCGCTGCTGGTCCGCAACGCCGACGGGCTGGCCATGCGGCCCGGTCTGTCCGGCGACTGGGCGGGCGCGCTGGCCGCCTTCGACAGCGTCGCCTACCTCCCCCATGCTCGAATTCCCTCGAACGGGGGGACCCCCACCCGGCTGGGCCCGGACGTGCGCGCGGACCGGCGCGAGACGCTGACCGCGACGCTCGCCGGTATCGGCGCGCCCCTTCAGGCCTGGTACGGCGTGCGGGTCTTCACCGACACGGCGGCCGACGATGTGCGGCCCCCGGACGACATGGAGACGCTGCTGGCCGTGGAGGAGCGGGCGGGGCGGACGGATCCCTACCGGGGTGTGGCGGCGCTGCTGCACCTGTGCGGGGTACGGGGCTGAGGGCCGGCTGCCTGCGGCGGGGCGGCGCGCACGCCGTTCCGCGCGCTGCGGGGCGCCGGCCGCCGAGGCGCACCGGGCACGGTCGAGGCAGGCCGCGGCAGGTCGAGGCAGGCCGCGGCCCAGGTCGCGGCGCGGTGGTCGGAGGCCGGTGCCGGACACGGTCGGCGGCGCTCGTTCGGGTGAGCAGGACGAGCCGGGCGTCCGCCCCGCGGGAAGACTCGGGGCATGGATTCCTCCCTTCCGTGTGTCCTTCGGCGGGCCCCGGCCGTGTGGGTGTGCGCCCTCGCGCTGGTCGCCGGCTGTTCCGTCGCCGGGTCCTCGGGCGGGGAGACGGTGCCCCGGCAGGCCGTACGGCGTGAGGTCGTCACGCGGGCGGACGACCTGGAGGACGCCTACCAGAAGGTGATCAAGGACGTTCTGCCGTCGGTCGTGCAGTTGCGGACCGGCGGCGGTCTGGGCTCGGGCGTCGTCTACGACGACCGGGGACACATCGTCACCAACGCGCACGTGGTCGGCGACGCGCGCACGCTGGAGGTGACCACCGCCAACAGCCGGGCGGCGCTCACCGCGACCGTCGTCTACTCGTACCCGGAGCAGGACCTCGCCGTCGTCAGGCTCGACCGGGCGCCCGACGGGCTGCGGCCGGCGGTCTTCGGGGACTCCGCGAAGGTCGAGGTCGGGCAGATCGTCCTCGCGATGGGTTCGCCGCTGGGACTGTCGTCGAGCGTGACGCAGGGCATCGTCTCGGCGACCGGACGGACCGTCACCGAGGGCGGCGCCGAGGGGGGTACGGGGGCGACGCTCACCAACATGGTGCAGACGTCCGCGGCCATCAACCCCGGCAACAGCGGGGGCGCGCTGGTCGGTCTGGACGGGCAGGTCATCGGCATCCCCACGCTCGCGGCGGTCGACCCGGGGTTCGGCGACAGCGCGGCGCCCGGCATCGGGTTCGCGATCCCTGCGTCGACGGTGCGCTCGCTCGCCGACCAGATCGTCAAGGACGGCAGGGTGACCGCGTCCGGCCGGGCGGCGCTCGGCATCGTCGGACGGACCTACGTGGACGCGGAGTTCCGGCCCGCCGGGGTGGCCGTCGTGGAGGTGAGCGGCGGGGGCGCGGCCGACCGGGCCGGCCTCCGGGCCGGGGACGTCATCACCGCGCTGGGGGACACCGGCATCACCACCATCACCTCGCTGTCCGAGGCGCTGGCCGCGCAGCGGCCCGGACAGCGCACGACGGTGACGTTCACGCGCGACGGCCGGGAGCGGACCGTGGAGGTCACGCTGGGCGAGCAGCAGGGGCCGCCGGACTGACGGGACGTGGCGGAACACCGGACCGGGGTGTGGCCGCCCCGGTCCGGTCCGCCCCGGTCCGGTGCTAGGACGCCTCGGCCGCGCGCAGGCTCATCGGGCCGTAGATCTCGGTGGAGTCCTCGAACAGCCGCACCTGGTCCGCGCCGCCTTCGAGCAGGTCCTTCCAGTGCTCCCCGATCCAGGACTCGGCGTCCCCCTGCGTGGTGAACTCCTCGGGCTGCACCGCGGGCTCGACCTCCGTCCCGTCGGCCTTCTCGAAACGCCACGTCCATGCCGCCATGTACGCCTCCAACGCGTCGGCACCAGCAGAGCGGAAGCCGGATCTCGGTCCGGCTCCTGCTCAGAGCCTATGCGCTCGGGCGGTGCGCCGTGCGGGAACGGGCCGCCATGATCGGGGGTACCGGGCGCGCGGGGTGGAGGGCGAGCGGCGAAAATCGGTTCGTGGAAGTGACGCTGCTCGGTACCGGTGCCCCCGCGGGTCTGCCCCGCCCCGACTGTCCCTGCGCGGCCTGTGCGGCCTCGCTCGGCGTGGACGCGCGGGCGGCGACCGCCGTGCTCGTGGACGGCTCGCTGCTGCTGGACCTGACGCCGGGTGCGGCGTTCGCCGCCGCGCGCGCCGGGCGTTCGCTGGCCGGTGTACGGCAGGCGCTGCTGTCGCATCCGCACGACGGGCCGCCCGTCGAGGTGCCGGCCGGGCTGCCGCAGCCCGGGCGGGTGCCGGACGGGCGGGAGTTGGCACCCCTGACGGGGCATCGGGTGCGGGCGGTGGCGATGGACGCACCGGGCACGGGGTACGCGGTGACGGGGCCCGACGGGCAACGGCTGCTGTATCTGCCGCCGGGGGGCGCGCCGGCCGGTCTGGAGGACGGTACGGAGCCGGCCGAGCGGTACGACATGGTCCTCCTGGACGTCGTGGGGCGGCCGGACGCGCTGGCGAAGCTGCGGGCGGTGGGCGCGGTGGGGCCGACGACCGACGTCCTCGCCGTGCACCTGGACCACGACGTGCCGCCGGGGCCGGAGTCGCGGCGCCGGCTCGCGGCGGCGGGGGCCCGGGCGGTGCCGGACGGGTCGACGCTGGCGGTGGGGGCGTACGAGGACGTGCCGGACGTGCCCCGGCGGACGCTGGTGCTGGGCGGGGCCCGGTCGGGCAAGTCGGTGGAGGCGGAACGGCGGCTGGAGTCCTTCCCCGGCGTGCTGTACGTCGCGACGGGCGGTTCGCGCGGCGGGGACACCGAGTGGGCGGTACGGGTCCTGGCGCACCGGGAGCGGCGGCCGGGCTCGTGGCGCACGGCCGAGACGTGCGACCTGGTGCCGCTGCTGGGGACGGACGGGCCCGCGCTGCTGATCGACTGCCTGTCGCTGTGGCTGACGGACGCGATGGACGCCGTGGGGGCGTGGGACGACGCGCTGTGGGCGGACGGGGGCGAGCGCGCGCTGCGCTCCCGGATCGCGGAGCTGACGGCCGCCGTGCGGGCGACCCGGCGGACGGTCGTGCTGGTCTCCAACGAGGTCGGCTCGGGCATCGTCCCGGCCACGGCGTCGGGGCGGCGGTACCGCGACGAGCTGGGGCGGTTGAACGCGGCGGTCGCGGCGGAGTGCGAGCAGGTGGTGCTGGTGGTGGCGGGGCAGGCGGTGGTGCTGCGGGGGTGACACGGGCGGGCCGGGGGGTGGGTGGTCGCGGGGTGGGGTGTGCCGCGGTGTTCCGTCGCGCGCTCACCGCTTCCGGGCGATGAGCCGGTACGCGTTCGAGAAGCGGGTGCGGCACAGGACCGGGGCCAGGGTGTGGTCGAGCACGGTCGCCGTCCTCACCAGGGCGGTCGCCGCGCGCAGGAGGCCGGGGCGGCCCGGCGGGAGGGCGCGGGCCAGGGACAGGGAGAGCGCCGCCGACAGGTCGTAGGGCAGGTGCGGGGCGCGGCGGTCCGCGGCGAGGACGGTGCAGCCCTGGCCCTCCAGTTCGGTGCGGAGGTTGGACAGCGGCATCAGGTGGAGGTGGCGGGGCTGGCCGTGCGGCAGCCACCACTTTCCGAGGAGCGCGGCGAACGCGCTGCACGGGTCGGGGACTTCGAGGAGGAGGTGGCCGCCGGGGCGCAGGGCGGTGAGGGCGGCGCGGAGTTCCTCGCGGGGGTCGTGGGTGTGCTCCAGATGGTGGAGCATGCTGACGACGTCGTAGCGGGCGCGCAGGCGCGCGGTGACGCCCGGGGTGGTGAGGTGCCCGACGTGGGCCTCCTCGACGCGGCCCGCCAGCCGCGCCCGTTCCACCCTCGGGGTGGGGTCCAGGCCGTCGAACGCCGTGTACGGGAACGTCTTCCGCGCGGCCTCCGGGAACAGGGCGTGGCCCGTGCCCACGTCCAGCCAGCTCTCCGGCTCCCCGAACGGCAGCATCGTCCGGGCGACGGCCCGCAGACGGCGGCGGCGGGTGCGGACCGCGAGGACGCGGTCGGTGAGGGCGCGGTGGGTGAGGACCGACGGGAACTCCTCGTCCGGGCCGCGCCGGTAGAGGGCGAGCCCCTCCGGGGTCAGGCGGGGGTTCTGGAAGGCGTGGGCGCAGTCCCGGCACTCGTCGACGATGAAGGTGCCCGGTCTGTGGTGCAGCAGGTCCGGGGCGCGCAGCCGGGTGCGCAGGCGTTTCGAGCCGCACCAGGGGCAGTCGTCGCGGCGCGGCTCGTGGATGGGCCTGGGGGGCATGAGCGGCTCCGGTGGGAGGGCGGGAGAACCGTGCGGCAATCCGTAGCAAAACGGAACGTATGGGATCCCGATTGTGGGTGCAAAGACGCCGTGCGGACGGGGTGGCGATGTGGCGCGGAACCGTTCGTTCGGTGCCGGTACTGTTCGGCGAATGAGCTCGCTTAATCTCGACGACTTCACCGATCTGATCGAGCGCCCCGACGGCGGGGTGCGGCGCGACGCGGAGGCGTACCGGGAACGTCGGATCGTCCCGACCGGGGCGCTGGGGCGCCTCGACGACCTGGGTGAGTGGCTGGCGGCGGCGCAGGGCGCGGTGCCGGTGCGCCCGGTGGAGCGGCCGCGGGTGGTGCTGTTCGCCGGCGACCACGGCATCGCCGCGCTCGGCGTCTCGGCCCGGCCCGCGGGCGGCGCCGGGCAGCTGGTGCGGGAGGTGCTGGAGGGCGGCCGTCCGGCGGCGGTGCTGGCGCGCCGGCTCGGGGTTCCGGTGCGGGTCGTGGACATGGCGCTGGACTGCGAGCCGGACGCGTTCCCCGAGGACGTCGTACGGCACCGGGTACGGCGCGGCAGCGGCCGTATCGACGTCGAGGACGCGCTGACCGCGCAGGAGGCCGAGGCCGCCTTCCTGGCCGGGGTCGCCGTCGCCGACGAGGAGGCGGACTCCGGTACGGATCTGGTCGTGCTCGGCGATGTGAGCGTGGGCGGCACCACGGTGGCGGGCGTGCTGGTCGCCGCGCTGTGCGGGACCGACGCGTCCGTGGTGACCGGGCGGGGCGGGGAGGCGATCGACGACCTGGCCTGGATGCGCAAGTGCGCGGCGATCCGCGACGCGCTACGGCGGGCCCGGCCGGTGCTCGGGGACCAGTTGCAGCTGCTGGCGACCGTCGGGGGCGCCGACCTCGCCGCGATGACGGGCTTCCTGCTCCAGTGCGCCGTGCGGAAGGTGCCCGTGGTCCTGGACGGGGTCGTCACGGCGGCCTGCGCGCTGGTCGGGCAGCGGATCGCCTTCCGGGCGCCCGACTGGTGGCTGGCGGGGCAGCGCAGCGGCGAGCCGGGGCAGGTCAAGGCGCTGGACCGGATGGCGCTGGAGCCGTTGCTGGACCAGGGCGTGACCGTGGGCGAGGGCGCGGGCGCCCTGCTGGCGCTGCCGCTGGTACAGGCCGCGGCGGCGCTGGCCGCCGAGCTGCCGGAGAGGCGGGCCGAGCCCGGGACACCGGACGAGCCCGAGGAGTCGGAGAAGTCGGAGAAGTCGGAGGCGTCGGAGGAGACGGAGAAGTCGGAGGAGACGGAGGAGACGGAGAAGTCGGAGAAGTCGGAGGCGTCGCAGGAGTCGGGGGCGTCCTGACCGGAGCGGTGCGGGGCGTGGGCCGGACGGCCGACGGGGCGGCACCGACGGAGGCGACAAAAGGGCTTTTTACCGTATTGACGCCCATATGATCACCTGTCATGGGAGATGTCCGGATCACTTCCCGTCGGGCCGCCGCCTTCACCGTCTGGTACCTGCGGTCCGTCGCCTTCGTCAACCTGCTCAGCGCGGTGTGGGTCTCCCTGGGGCAGGACGTGCGCCGGCACAACCAGGCCGACTTCTTCACCCCCTACCTGCTGACGGCCGGGTTCGCCCCCGGTGTCTTCGCCGCGTTCCTGGCCGTCACCATGCGGCGCCGCAAACGGGCCGCGTGGATCCTGAACCTGGGGCTGAGCGGCGCGTTCCTCGCACTGCTCGGACCCGCCATGGCGTTCCCGGAGATCCGGCGGTATCCCCAGAACTGGGTCTCCCTCGCCCTGACCGCCGCCTTCGTCGCCGCGCTGCTCGCCGGACGCGCGGAGTTCTACGCCAAGGGCGACCGCGCCAATCCGAGGCTCGCGGCCGCCGTCGGCGCGGGCGGGCTGCTCGGCGCCTCGCTGCTGGCCGCGCTGCTGGTGACCGTCACCGACCGGGCCCCCGGCCCGTCCACGTTCCTCGACCGGTGGCGCTACGGCGCGCTGCGGCTGGTCTCGGTCGCCGACGACCACCTGTTCCCCGGTATCTCCCCGCCCACCTGGGTCGACGTCGCCGTGAACGTCCTCAGCACGGTCCTCGTCCTCGCCGTCCTGTACGCCGCCTTCCGCTCCCGGCGGGCCGTCGACCCCCTCACCGCGGACGACGAGAAACGGCTGCGGGAGCTGCTCGACCGGCACGGGGAGCGGGACTCGCTCGGCTACTTCGCGCTGCGCCGGGAGAAGAGCGTGCGCTGGTCGCCGACCGGGAAGGCCGCCGTCGCCTACCGGGTGGTCGGCGGGGTGTCGCTGGCGTCCGGGGACCCGCTCGGGGACCCCGAGGCCTGGCCGGGGGCGATCGAGCCGTGGCTCGCCGAGGCACGCTCGCACGGCTGGATCCCGGCGGTGATGGGGGCGAGCGAGGAGGCCGGGACGGTCTACGCCCGGCACGGGCTGGACGCCCTCGAGCTCGGTGACGAGGCGGTCGTGGAGGTCGCCGAGTTCACCCTGGAGGGGCGGGCCATGCGCACCGTCCGGCAGGCCCACAACCGGGTGCGGCGGGCCGGGTACGCCGTGCGGATCCGGCGGCACGGGGACATCGCCGCCGACGAGATGGCGTCCCTGGTGCGGCGCGCCGACGACTGGCGGGACGGGGCCACCGAGCGCGGGTTCAGCATGGCGCTGGGGCGGCTCGGGGACCCGGAGGACGGGCGGTGCGTGATGGTCGAGTGCACCGACGCCGAGGGCCGGCTCAGGGCCCTGCTGTCCTTCGTGCCGTGGGGGCCGCACGGGCTGTCCCTCGATCTGATGCGGCGGGACCGGGACTGCGACAACGGGCTGATGGAGTTCATGGTCATCGAGCTGCTGCGGCGCGCCCGTGGCCTCGGCATCACCCAGGTATCGCTGAACTTCGCGATGTTCCGGTCGGTGTTCGAGCGCGGCTCCCGCCTGGGCGCCGGGCCGGTGCTGAGGCTGTGGCGGTCGCTGCTCGGCTTCTTCTCCCGGTGGTGGCAGATCGAGTCGCTGTACCGCGCCAACGCCAAGTACCGGCCCGCCTGGGAGCCCCGTTTCCTGCTCTTCGAGAAGAGCGCGGACCTGCTCCGCATCGGCCTGGCGTCGGCGCGGGCGGAGGGCTTCCTGGAGGCACCGGTGCCGGCCGGGCGGCCGCACCGCACGCGCCTGGGGGCCCACCGGTGAACCCGCTCGCCCGCTGGGCCCGCGCCGAGTGGGGGCCGCTCGGCGCCGCCGTGCGCGGGCCCCTCGTGACGCTGCGGTGGCGGGCGGTGCCGATGACGCTCGGCGCGGTGTGCCTGACGGCGGCCCTGCACGTCGTGCAGAACCAGTCCTGGGGCCACGGGTTCGTGCGGGCCGTGGGCGTGGTGCGGGCCGGGGACCCGCTGGGGGCGGCCCTTGCGCGCACCCCGCTGTCGCTGTTCGTCCCCGCGCCGGACCTGCCGGTCTGGGGCGCCCTCGCGCAGGTCCTGTGCGTCTTCGGCCTCGCGGAGATCTGCCTGGGCCGGCGGCTGACCCTCGTCGTCGCGTACGCCGCCACCCTCGCCGGCTCGCTCTACGCGCGCGTGGGCGTCGCCCTCGGCCCGGACTGCCCCCTGGGCCTGCCCGCCTCCGACGCCCAGGTGGTCGACACCGGCCCCTCGGCGGCGGTGGTGGGTCTCGCGGTCCTCCTCGGCCACCGGTACCACGCGCACGCCACGGCCGGCGCGGTCGTCGTGGCGATGGTCGTCGAGGTGCTCCTGAAGGCGAACCTGGCGGGCAAGGAGCACCTGGCCGCCATCGCGGGCGTGGTGGTGGGGTACGGGGTCATGGAGGCGGGGCGACGCGGACCGCGGGCGGTGCCTCCGGAGCGCGGGGTGGCGCAGCGCCGCCTCCGAGGCGTGGGCCCCGCGGGAACGGGCTCCGAGAGGGCGTTGCTCCGCGAGGGCGTGTCCCCGCGCACCGGCCGCCCGGCGAGCGCTCACCCCCGCCCGGCCGAGCGCAGCTCCGCGTCCGTCTTGCCGCCGAGCCAGTCCCCCACCACCCGCCGGGGCCGCGCCCACCGCCGGTCGTGCCGGTAGGCGCGCAGCGCCGCCCTCGCGCGCGCCCGGGGCCGTCGGCGGTAGAAGCGGCGGGCCCACCAGGAGCCGGGGCGGGCCAGGCGGACGAAGCCGATCAGGCCGACGAACGGGACGATCACGCTGAAGACCGCCATCCGGCCCTTGCCCTTGCTCAGCACCACCAGGGCGAACAGGAAGTTGAGCACCACGGTCGAGATCACGCTCCCCCGGTCCTGCCGCTCGTCCGGGCCGACGTCGTTGACGCCGAACGGCGAGAAACCCACCAGGACCAGCCCGACCAGGGCGGCCGTCAGGACGACGACCTCCACGCTCTTGCGGCCCGCCTCCGTCCAGTACACGTCGTCGAGGTGGAGGACCAGCGCGAACTCGTCCAGGACGAGCCCGGCGCCGACGCCGAAAACGATCGCGAAGGCGGCCGAGCCGAAGCCGTACCGGCCGCTCGCCACCGCGCCGAAGCCGCCGAGCACGGTCAGGACGACGCCCGGGACCACGTGGTGGACATGCAGTCCGCCCGCGCTGACGTTGCCGAACGGGCCCCGGCCGGCGCGGATCAGACGGGTGACGGCACGGGTGATCAGGAAGGTCAGGACGAAGGCGGCGAGGGCGAGGAGCAGCGGGAGTTTACCCGGCTCGACGATGTTCCGCTGCACCCAATGTCCCATAAGCGCATTCTCATCCCCGTCTCCCGGGGGTGCCCGTCCGACCGCCGGGTAACCTGCGCCGGTGTCCACGACCCCGCCTCCCCCGCTTCCCGCGCCCTCCCGTCTCGACGGACTCCGTTTCGCCTTCGGCACGCTCACCGTGCTCCCGGTCCGGGTGACCCGGTGGGACCGGCGGGCCGCGCGCGGCGGCATGCTCGGCGCCCCGGTGGTGGGGCTGGTCGTCGGCGGCTGCGCGGCCGGGGCCGGACTGGCGGCGCTGCTGCTGGGCGCGGGCCCCCTGCTCGCCGCCGTCGCCTCCGTCGCCGTACCCGCCGTGCTCACCCGTGGGCTGCACCTCGACGGGCTGGCCGACACCGCGGACGGGCTGGGCAGCGGCAGGCCCGCCGAGGACGCGTTGCGGATCATGAAGCAGTCGGACATCGGGCCGTTCGGCGTGCTCACCCTGGTCCTCGTCCTGCTCGCCCAGGCGGCGGCGCTGGCACAGCTGTACGGCGCCTCCTGGGCGCGCGGCGCGCTCGCGGCCGTCGTCGCGGCGGTCGCGGGACGGCTGGCGCTCACCCTGGCCGCCCGGGCGGGGGTCGGGGCCGCCCGGCCGGAGGGACTGGGGGCGGCCGTGGCCGGGGTGGTGCCGGTGCGGGCGGTGTCGGCCGCGGTGGCCGCCGTCACCGCCGCCGCGGCGGCCGCCGGCGCGCTCCTCGGCCCGTACGACGCCGTCCGCGCGGCCCTCGCCGTCGTCCTCGCCCTGGCCGGCGCCGAACTCCTGCTGCGCCGCTGCGCACGGCGGTTCGGCGGGGTCACCGGCGACGTCTTCGGCGGCCTGGCGGAAACGGCGACGACGACGGCGCTCGTGGCGCTCTGCCTCGGCGGCTGAGACGCCTCCCGGCGGACCACCCCGCCCCGCGAACCCGCCGCGAGACCGGAGACGGGCGCCGGACCGGAGGGCGGACCACAGACCGGAAACGGCCGTCGGGCCGGGGGGCGGACCACAGACCGGAAACGGCCGTCGGACCGGGGGCGGACCACAGACCGGAAACGGGCCACGGACCGGAGGGTGGACCACAGACCGGAGGGCGGGCCACAGACCGGAGGTGGGCCACAGACCACAGCGGGCCGGCGTTTCCGTCGCCGCCATGCCGACCCGGCGCGTGTGACTCGGGTCATGGGGTGCGAGGATCGGGCCGTGGCCACGACGCCAACCGACAGGTGAGGACGCGTGTGCGTGAGCGATTGCACACGCGCGCGTACGCTCGTTGCGGGGTTCGCCGTGCCGGTTCGCCGCGCCGGTGCGGCCGGCCCCGGTTGCGACCGCACCCTCGACCCGGATCCAGGGTCGGCTGTCGGGTCCGGTCGACCCACACATTTCCGGCCACAGCAACTTCACATCGGAAGCGAGAATTCACCACCGTGACTGCTCTCACTCTCAGCACCGCCGCGGCGCCCGGCCTGCGGGCCGACGCGATCGTGATCGGTGTCGCCAAGGGCACTGCACCCGGCTCCGGGGGCCTGGTCGTCGCCCCGGGCGCCGAAGCCGTGGACAAGGCCTACGACGGCCGGCTCGCCGGCGTCCTGGAGACCCTCGGCGCCACCGGCGCCGAGGGCGAGGTGACGAAGCTGCCCGCCCCGGCCGGCTTCAAGGCACCGCTCGTGCTGGCGGTGGGGCTGGGCGGGGAGCCCGGGAAGGACACCTCCTACGACGCCGAGGCCCTGCGCAGGGCGGCCGGTGTGGCCGCCCGCACCCTGAGCGGGAACAAGAAGGCCGCCTTCGCCCTGCCGCTGGCGGACGGCGCCGGTGTCGGCGCGGTCGCCGAGGGCGTCGTGCTCGGCGCGTACTCCTTCGACACCTACAAGGACAGCGCCGGGAACGCCGCGAAGGCGGCGAAGGGCAAGGGGCCGCTCGCCGAGGCCGTCCTGCTCGGCGGCAAGCCGCGCGACGCCGCCCACAAGGCCGCGCTCGCCCGCGCCGCCGCCGTCGCCGAGGAGCTCAACCGCGCCCGCGACCTGATCAACATGCCGCCGAACGACCTCGACCCGCAGGCCTTCGCCGCCATCGCACAGGCCGCGGCCAAGGAGCACGGCATCAAGGTGCAGGTCTGGGACGAGAAGGCCCTCGCCAAGGGCGGCTACGGCGGCATCCTCGGCGTCGGCGCCGGCTCCGCGTCGGCCCCGCGCCTGGTGAAGCTGTCGTACACCTCGTCCAAGGCGAAGAAGCACCTCGCCTTCGTCGGCAAGGGCATCACCTACGACTCGGGCGGCATCTCGCTGAAGCCGGCCGGTCACAACGAGACGATGAAGTGCGACATGAGCGGCGCGGCCGCCGTCTTCGCGGCCGTGGTCGCCGCCGCGCGCATCGGCCTGGAGGTGAACGTCACCGGCTGGCTGGCGCTCGCCGAGAACATGCCGTCCGGTTCCGCCACCCGCCCCGGTGACGTGCTGCGCATGTACAGCGGCAAGACCGTCGAGGTCCTCAACACCGACGCCGAGGGCCGGCTGGTGCTCGCCGACGCGCTGTGGGCCGCCTCCCAGGAGAGGCCGGACGCCATCGTGGACGTCGCCACGCTGACCGGCGCGATGATGCTGGCGCTGGGCAACCGCACGTTCGGGATCATGGCGAACGACGACGCGTTCCGCTCCACGGTGTTCGAGGCCGCGGAGGAGGTCGGGGAGCCGGCCTGGCCCATGCCGCTGCCCGAGCACCTGCGCAAGGGCATGGACTCCTCCGTCGCCGACATCGCCAACATGGGTGAGCGGATGGGCGGCGGGCTGGTCGCCGGCCTCTTCCTGCGGGAGTTCGTGGGCGAGGGGATCACCTGGGCGCACCTGGACATCGCCGGCCCGGCGTTCAACGAGGGCGGTCCCTTCGGCTACACGCCCAAGGGCGGCACCGGTACGGCCGTGCGGACGCTGGTGCGGCTCGCCGAACTGACCGCCGCGGGCGATCTCGGCTAGTTCCTCCGGAGCGGGGGACTGTGCGCCTGATCACTCGGCTCGTGTCCGTTGTGCAGCGGGTGCGGACCGTATGTGGCTGGTCGCGCGGTTCCCCGCGGCCCCGGGCGGGACCGCTTCCCGCCGTCACAGGTGAGCGTGGGGCGTCTCACACCCCGGCCCCGCGTCCCGTACGCCTCCCACAGGTGCGAAGATGGGGCTCGGCAGGACAGGGCCCCACCACAGGGCCGAACGTAGAGCGGCCGGACACCAGCCGCCGACCGGTCACCGACGACCGGCGTGGCGCACATGCATGGAGGACGTGACGTGGCGAACGACGCCAGCACCGTTTTCGACCTAGTGATCCTCGGCGGTGGTAGCGGTGGTTACGCCGCGGCCCTGCGCGGGGCCCAGCTGGGCCTGGACGTCGCCCTGATCGAGAAGGACAAGGTCGGCGGCACCTGCCTGCACCGGGGTTGCATCCCCACCAAGGCCCTGCTGCACGCGGGGGAGGTCGCCGACCAGGCCCGCGAGAGCGAGCAGTTCGGCGTGAAGGCCACTTTCGAGGGCATCGACATCGCCGGGGTCCACAAGTACAAGGACGGCGTGATCTCCGGCCTGTACAAGGGCCTCCAGGGTCTCGTCGCCTCCCGCAAGGTGACGTACATCGAGGGTGAGGGCCGGCTGTCCTCCCCCACCTCCGTCGACGTGAACGGCCGGCGGATCCAGGGCCGCCACGTGCTCCTGGCGACCGGCTCCGTGCCGAAGTCGCTGCCGGGCCTGGAGATCGACGGCAACCGGATCATCTCCTCCGACCACGCCCTCGTCCTGGACCGCGTGCCGAAGTCCGCGATCATCCTGGGCGGCGGTGTCATCGGCGTGGAGTTCGCCTCCGCGTGGAAGTCGTTCGGCTCGGACGTCACCGTCATCGAGGGCCTGAAGCACCTCGTCCCGGTCGAGGACGAGAACTCCTCCAAGCTTCTTGAGCGCGCCTTCCGCAAGCGCGGCATCAAGTTCAACCTGGGCACCTTCTTCTCGAAGGCCGAGTACACCGCCGACGGCGTCAAGGTCACCCTGGCCGACGGCAAGGAGTTCGAGGCCGAGGTGCTGCTGGTCGCGGTGGGCCGCGGGCCCGTCTCGGCCGGTCTCGGCTACGAGGAGCAGGGCGTCGCGATGGACCGCGGCTACGTCCTGGTCGACGAGTACATGCGGACGAACGTCCCCACCGTCTCCGCCGTCGGCGACCTGGTCCCGACGCTCCAGCTCGCGCACGTCGGCTTCGCCGAGGGCATCCTGGTGGCGGAGCGCCTGGCCGGTCTGAAGACCGTCCCGATCGACTACGACGGTGTCCCGCGGGTGACGTACTGCCACCCCGAGGTCGCCTCCGTGGGCATCACCGAGGCCAAGGCCAAGGAGATCTACGGCGCGGACAAGGTCGTCGCTCTGAAGTACAACCTGGCGGGCAACGGCAAGAGCAAGATCCTGAACACCTCGGGCGAGATCAAGCTCGTCCAGGTCAAGGACGGTGCCGTGGTCGGCGTCCACATGGTCGGCGACCGCATGGGCGAGCAGGTCGGCGAGGCCCAGCTGATCTACAACTGGGAGGCGCTGCCGGCCGAGGTGGCCCAGCTCATCCACGCCCACCCGACGCAGAACGAGGCGCTCGGCGAGGCCCACCTGGCCCTGGCGGGCAAGCCCCTCCACTCGCACGACTGACTGACCCTCGGTCGAAACACGTCGAAGCGACGACACAGACTTCCGCAATTCGTAAGGAGCAACCGAAACCATGGCGGTTTCCGTAACCCTTCCGGCGCTCGGCGAGAGCGTCACCGAGGGCACTGTCACCCGCTGGCTGAAGGCCGAGGGCGAGCGCGTCGAGGCTGACGAGCCGCTGCTGGAGGTGTCGACCGACAAGGTCGACACCGAGATCCCCTCGCCCGTCGCCGGCATCCTGGCCTCCATCAAGGTCGCCGAGGACGAGACCGTCGAGGTCGGCGCCGAGCTGGCCCTCATCGACGACGGCACCGGTGCCCCGGCCGCCGCTCCCGCTCCGGCCGCCGAAGCGGTGGCCCCGCCGGCTCCCGAGCCGGCCCCGGCCGCCCAGCCGTCCGCCGAGCAGGCCGCCCCGGCCCCGGCTCCCACCGCCGAGGCCGCCGCCGGCGCCGGTTCCGCCGAGGGCACGGACGTCGTCCTGCCCGCGCTCGGCGAGTCCGTCACCGAGGGCACCGTCACCCGCTGGCTGAAGTCGGTCGGTGACAGCGTCGAGGCCGACGAGCCGCTGCTCGAGGTCTCCACCGACAAGGTCGACACCGAGATCCCGGCGCCCACCTCCGGTGTGCTGCTCGAGATCACGGTCGGCGAGGACGAGACCGCCGAGGTCGGCGCCAAGCTCGCCGTCATCGGCGCTCCGGGTGCCGCTCCGGCGGCCGCCCCGGCCCCCGCGGCTCCGGCTCCGGCCCCCGCGGCCCCGGCTCCGGCGCCCGCCGCCGCTGCCCCCGCCCCGGCCGCCCCGGCGCCCGCTCCGGCCGCTCCGGCCCCGGTCACCCCGGCTCCGGCCGCTCCGGCGCCCGTCGCCGCGCAGGCCACCGACGAGGGCGCCTACGTCACCCCGCTGGTGCGCAAGCTCGCCGCCGAGAACGGCGTCGACCTGGCCTCCGTCAAGGGCACCGGCGTCGGCGGCCGCATCCGCAAGCAGGACGTCGTCGCCGCCGCCGAGGCCGCGAAGGCCGCCGCCGCCGTCCCGGCTCCGGCCGCGGCCGCTCCGGCCACCGCGAAGAAGGCGCCGAAGCTCGAGGCCTCCCCGCTGCGCGGCCAGACCGTCAAGATGCCGCGCATCCGCAAGGTCATCGGCGACAACATGGTCAAGGCCCTGCACGAGCAGGCCCAGCTGTCCTCGGTCGTCGAGGTGGACGTCACCCGCCTGATGCGCCTGCGCGCCCAGGCCAAGGACTCCTTCGCCGCGCGCGAGGGCGTCAAGCTCTCCCCGATGCCGTTCTTCGTGAAGGCGGCGGCCCAGGCGCTGAAGGCCCACCCGGTCATCAACGCCAAGATCAACGAGGCCGAGGGCACGATCACCTACTTCGACTCCGAGAACATCGGTATCGCGGTGGACTCCGAGAAGGGCCTGATGACCCCGGTCATCAAGGGCGCCGGCGACCTGAACATCGCCGGGATCGCCAAGGCCACGGCCGACCTCGCGGGCAAGGTCCGGGCGAGCCGGATCAGCCCGGACGAGCTGGCCGGCGCGACCTTCACCATCTCCAACACCGGTTCGCGCGGTGCGCTCTTCGACACGATCATCGTGCCGCCGGGCCAGGTCGCGATCCTGGGCATCGGTGCCACGGTCAAGCGTCCGGCCGTCATCGAGACGGAGGAGGGCACGGTCATCGGCGTCCGCGACATGACGTACCTGACCCTGTCCTACGACCACCGTCTGGTGGACGGCGCCGACGCCGCGCGTTACCTGACCGCGGTCAAGGCGATCCTGGAGGCGGGCGAGTTCGAGGTCGAGCTCGGCCTCTGACCCGTCGGCCCTCCCCGGGCCGGGACCCCGACGACGTCGGGATCGCGCGGCACGCCTCCTGGCCGTACGGCTGTACGTCTGTACGGCGCCCCCGTTCGGAGCCCTCGGGCCTCCCGGACGGGGGCTCCGCGCGTTTCGGGGGCGTGTAAGTCTCGTCTCACCTGCGGGAAAGCGCCGCCGGCGCCCCTCCGGGAGCAGCCGTCGGCCGTATTGTCTAAACGTCAAACGCCCTAGGGGCCGATGGGCGGCCCCTCCCTAAGGAGCCCTCATGACCGCGCCCGTCGTCCACTCGCTGCGCGAACAGATCCGCGAGCACATCGTGGAGGGGATCGTCAGCGGGCGCTGGAAGCCGGGCGAGCGGATCGTGGAGCGGCGGATCGCCACCGAGCTGGAGGTCAGCCAGACGCCGGTGCGGGAGGCGCTGCGCGAGCTGGAGTCGCTGCGGCTGATCGAGTCCGCGCCGAACAAGGGCGTACGGGTGCGGAACCTGACCGCGGCCGACCTGGAGGAGAGCTATCCGGTCCGGGCCGGTCTGGAGGCGATCGCGGCGGAGCTGGCGGCCCAGCGGCTGGCGCAGGACTGCTCGGCGCTGGAACCGCACGTGGCCGCGCTGTACGAGGCGGACCTCGCGTCGGACGGCACGGCCCAGGTGCGGCACACCGTGGCCTTCCACCGCGAGCTGGTCCGGGCGGCGGGCAACTCCGTCCTGCTGCACACCTGGGAGGGCCTGGGCATCGAGGTCTTCACCGCCCTGTCGATCCGCTGGCTGGGGACGGTCCAGCAGTCGTACGCGGAGGAGCACGAGGAGCTGGTGCAGGCGTTCCGCCGGCGCGACCCGAGGATCGCGGAACTGGTGAAGGCCCACGTCCTGGGCTGCGCACCGCGGCACGGGGGCGAGTAGGCGGGGCCTTGGACGCCCCCGGGGAACCCCGGGACACCCCGGGGAACCCCGGGACACCCCGGGGAACCCCGGGACACCCCGGGGAACCCCGGGACACCCCGGGGAACCCCGGGACACCCCGGGGAACACCGGAGCGCGCCCGCGCTCAGACGGCGCCCCACCTGCGAAAACAGCCGATTTCGGCGTCACCCGGTGCCACCGCGGAAGGCACCGCGTGCCTATTTTCTCGTTATCGAGAGATTTTGTCCCTCAACCCTTTGATCGATCATCGATCAGGGGGTTACAGTCACCGACGGGCTTGCCACCCAAGCCCCAGCCCTGTCCTGCCAAAGACCTAGGGCACCCCCGAACCCTTGCAGATGAGGGAACCCCCTTCGACTGAGGAAGGCGGCGACATGACCGACCCCAACGCCATCCAGCCGAGCGCGCTCGACCAGCTTCCCGACCGGGACCCGGAGGAGACCGCCGAATGGCAGGCCTCACTGGACGCGGTCGCCAAGGCGGCAGGGCCGCACCGTGCCGCGTACCTGATGCGCCGCACGCTGGAGCGTGCCGAGGGCAACGGCATCGCGCTGCCCAAGCTCCTCGAGACCGACTACGTCAACACCATCCCCACCGCCGCCGAGCCCGCCGTACCGGGTGACGAGGCGATGGAGACCCGGATCACCGCCTGGAACCGCTGGAACGCGGCCGCGATGGTCACCCGCGGCTCCAAATACGGCGTCGGCGGCCACATCGCCACCTTCGCCTCCGCCGCCTGGCTGTACGAGACCGGCTTCAACCACTTCTTCCGGGGCAAGGAGGCCGACGGTTCGGGCGACCAGCTCTACATCCAGGGCCACGCCTCCCCCGGCATCTACGCCCGCGCCTTCCTCGACGGCCGGCTGAACGAGAGCCACCTGGACAACTTCCGCCGGGAGGCGGGCGGCAACGGCCTCCCGTCGTACCCGCACCCGCGGCGGCTGCCCTGGCTGTGGGAGTTCCCGACGGTGTCGATGGGCCTCGGCCCGCTCTCCGCGATCTACCAGGCGCGCTTCAACCGCTACCTGACCAACCGCGGCATCAAGGACGTCTCCGCCTCCCACGTGTGGGCGTTCCTCGGCGACGGCGAGATGGACGAGCCCGAGTCGACGGCGGCCCTCGCGCTCGCCGCCCGCGAGGAACTCGACAACCTCACCTTCGTCATCAACTGCAACCTCCAGCGCCTCGACGGCCCGGTCCGCGCGAACTTCAAGATCGTGCAGGAGCTGGAGGCGCAGTTCCGCGGCGCCGGCTGGAACGTGGTCAAGACGCTGTGGGGCACGGCCTGGGACGAGCTGTTCCGGCTCGACACCACGGGCGCGCTCGTACGCCGCCTGCGCGAGGTACCCGACGCGCAGGTGCAGACGTACCAGACCCGTGACGCCGCCTACATCCGCCAGGACTTCTTCGGCGCCGACCCGGCGCTCGTCGAGATGGCGAAGCTGCTGAGCGACGACAAGATCCTCGAGTGCTTCCACCTCTCCCGCGGTGGCCACGAGGCGCGCAAGGTCTACGCCGCCTACCGTGCCGCCCTGGCGCACAAGGGCGCGCCGACCGTGATCCTGGCGCAGACCGTCAAGGGCCACACCCTCGGCGAGGGCTTCGCGTCGAAGAACGCCAACCACCAGATGAAGAAGCTGACGGTGGACGAGTTCAAGACCATGCGCGACCTGCTGGAGCTGCCGATCTCGGACAGCCAGTTCGTCGACGGCGTGGTCCCCTACGGCCACCCGGGCGCCGACTCCCCCGAGGTCCGCTACCTCCAGGAGCGCCGCGCGGCCCTCGGCGGCCCGGCCCCGGCCCGCCGCGTGCACCCCGTCGCCCCGCTGCCCGCCCCGGCGGAGAAGGCCTTCGCCTCCTTCGACAAGGGCTCCGGCTCGCAGAGCGTGGCGACCACGATGGCCTTCGTCCGCCTGGTCAAGGACCTGGTCCGCGACAAGGAGACCGGCAAGCGCTGGGTGCCGATCGTCCCCGACGAGGCGCGCACCTTCGGCATGGAGAGCCTCTTCCCGTCCCTGGGCATCTACTCGCCCAAGGGCCAGACGTACGAGCCGGTCGACCGCGACCAGCTGATGTACTACAAGGAGGCCAAGAACGGCCAGATCCTCAACGAGGGGATCACCGAGGCCGGTTCGATGGCCGACTTCATCGCCGCCTCGACGTCGTACGCGACGCACGGCGAGACGATGATCCCGTTCTACATCTTCTACTCGATGTTCGGCTGGCAGCGCACGGCCGACCAGATGTGGCAGCTCGGCGACCAGCTCGGCCGCGGCTTCCTCGTCGGCGCCACCGCCGGCCGCACCACGCTGACCGGTGAGGGCCTCCAGCACGCCGACGGCCACTCCCCCGTCATCGCCGCGACCAACCCGGCCTCGCTGACGTACGACCCGGCGTTCGCGTACGAGATCGCCGTCATCGTCAAGGACGGTCTGCGCCGCATGTACGGCGAGGCGGCCCCGGGCGAGGACCCGAACGTCTTCTACTACCTGACCGTCTACAACGAGCCGATGCCGCAGCCGGCGAAGCCGTCCGGCCTCGGCATCGACGAGGGCATCGTCAAGGGCCTGTACCGCTTCAACACGGCGGAGTCGGCGGCGCTCGCCCCGGCCGCCAACGCCCCGCGGATCCAGCTGCTGGGCTCCGGTACGGCGATCCACTGGGTGCTGGAGGCGCAGAGGCTGCTCGCCGAGGAGTGGGGCGTGGCCGCCGACGTGTGGTCCGCGACCTCCTGGACCGAGCTGCGCCGCGACGCGCTGGAGGCCGACGCGGCCCTGCTGCGCGGCGAGGAGCGGGTGCCGTACCTCCGTCAGGCGCTCCAGGGCGCCGAGGGCCCGGTGCTGGCGGTCTCCGACTACATGCGGCAGGTCCCGGACCAGATCGCGCAGTGGGTCGAGCAGGACTACTCGTCGCTGGGCGCCGACGGCTTCGGTCTGTCGGACACCCGTGAGGCGGCCCGCCGTCACTTCGGCGTCGACGCGCAGTCGGTCGTCGTCGCGGCCCTGGCCCAGCTCGCGAGGCGCGGCGAGGTCAAGGCGACGGCGGTGAAGGAGGCCCGGGAGAAGTACGGGCTGTAGTCACTGGGATTCCCGGGAACCTCGGGATTCCCGGGAATCCCGAGGTTCCCGAGGTTCCCGAGGTTCCGGGGAAGGGGTACGGCGGCCGCCGTACCCCTTCCCCGTTTCCGTGTCGGTGGGCCCCGGCATCATGAACCCATGCGTGCGGCCCGGCTGATCAAGATGGTGCTCCTGCTCCAGTCCCGGTCCTCCCTGACCGCCGCCGAGCTGGCGCGCGAGCTGGAGGTGTCGCAGCGGACGGTCGCCCGGGACGCCCAGGCGCTGTCGGAGGCGGGCGTACCGGTGTACGCCGAGCGGGGGCGGGCCGGGGGCTACCGGCTGGTGGGGGGTTACCGGACGGGGCTGACCGGGCTGGCCCGCGGTGAGGCCGAGGCGCTGTTCCTGAGCGGGGTGCCGGGGGCGCTGCGGGAGATGGGGCTGGGGGACGCGGCGTCGGCCGCCCGGCTGAAGGTGTCCGCCGCGCTGGTGCCCTCCCTCCGCGACGCCCCGCGCACGGCCGCGCAGCGGTTCCACCTGGACGCGCCGGGCTGGTTCCAGGAGCCGCGCACACCCGAGCTGCTGCCGGTGGTCGCGGAGGCGGTCTGGGACGACCGGCGGATCCGGGCCCGGTACCGGCGGGGTGAGGGGGAGCGTCGGCGGGAGGTGGCGCGGGAGCTGGAACCGTACGGGCTCGTGCTCAAGGCGGGCGTCTGGTACCTGTGTGCGCGGGTCGCGGGCGCCGGGTCCTTCCGGACGTACCGGATCGACCGGTTCACCGGGGTGGAGCCGCTGAAGGCGCCGGAGGATCGTTTCGCCCGGGACGAGGGCTTCGATCTGCCGGCCCACTGGGCCGACCAGGCCGAGCGGTTCGCCCGGTCGATCCTCCGGACGGAGGTGGTCGTACGGCTGTCGGAGACCGGCGTACGGAGGCTGCCGCACGCCGTGGACCCTGCGGCGGCCCGGGACGCCCTGGCCGGCACCGGGGAGCCCGACGCGGCCGGCCGGGTGACGGTCGTGCTGCGCGTGGAGTCCGAGGAGGTGGCCCACGCCCAGCTCACCGCGCTGGGCCCGGAGGCCGAGGTGCTCTGCCCGCCGTCCCTGCGGCACCGCTTCACCGAGGACGCGGCACGGTGGGCACGGCTGTACGACTGACGGCGCGTCCGCGCGGGTGCGCCGCCCCACGGGCCTGCGGATCAGCCTGAGCGGTCCGGCCGGGCGGGTGGCGGCCGGCGGATCTGGCAGAGGGGCCCCGCTGGGCGGGGGGGCGGCCGGAGGATCCGGCGGAACGGCCCCGCTGGGCGGGGGGGCGGCCGGAGGATCCGGCGGAACGGCCCCGCTGGGCGGGGTGGTTCCGGGTGCGGTGGGTGTGGGCACTCCGGGTGCGGGGTGCCCGTGCAGGCAGGATGCTGGGACGCGTGATGGACGAGACGGAGTTCTGGGAGCTGGTCGACGCCACGCGTGAGAACGCCGAGGGTGACCCCGAGGAACAGGCCGACCTGCTCGTGGACCGGCTCCTGCGGCTGGAACCGGACATGGTCCTGGACTTCGCCCGTCACTTCGAGGCCCGTTACAACCGCGCGTACACCTGGGACCTCTGGGGCGCCGCCTGGGTGCTGCTCGACGGTGCCAGCGACGACGCCTTCGACTACTTCCGGTGCTGGCTCATCGGGCAGGGCCGGGAGGTCTACGAGGGGGCCGTGCACGATCCGGACGCGCTCGCGGACCTGCTGGGCGACTTCGACGAGGAGATCGACGGCGACGGCGAGGAGCTGGGCTACGCGGCCGACGAGGCCTACGAGCAGCTCACCGGGACCGTCGCCCCGGACCTGGGGATCGCGCCCGCCCCGGCGGAGCCCGAGGGCACGCCGGTCGACTTCGAGCAGGAGCGGGCGCTCGCCGAGCGGTATCCGCGGCTGTGGGAGCGCTTCAAGGAGTGAGTCCCCGGGCGGCCGGGCGGGGCCGGTTCAGGCCGCGGCGCGGCGGCGGGTGGTGGTGTCCGCCGGGATGTACGCCTGCTGCTGGGTGGCCTCGGCGGTGTGGTGCAGCGGCGCCTTGTTGGCCTGCTCCAGGGCGGACGCGGTGGCCGCGGCCGGCCCCAGGACGACCGCGGCGACGGCGCAGACCACCGTCCAAGGGCTGCGGACGGCCCGGGTCCAGGCGGTGTCCCGCGCGACGGTCCCGGCGGTCGTCCGCGTGGCGGTCGTCCGCGTGCTGTCCGTGTGACCGCCGTCCGTGCGACTGCTGTTCATGTTCCCCGCCTCCAGTCGGTTCGGTTCGTGTCGTACTCGACGGTAGGGGGCGGTGATGGGAGGAGTCTGAACGCCGTCTAAGGCATTCCTGTGAACGTGCGGGCCGTGCGGGCCGCCCTGGCCGTCCTGCCCTGCAACCGGGCGGCCGTCTCCCGGATCTCCGGCAGGCGGGCGCTGAGGGCCGCGCCGGGGCAGCTCGTCATGAAGCCGTCCTTGTGCCCGGCGAGGGCGGGCAGGGCCGCGGTGGCTCCGGCGGCGTACCGGCTGTGGCTGTTGCTGGAGGTCAGACGGACGTCGGCGCGCGGGTCGACGCCGGAGAGGCCGAGTTTCCAGGCGGCGACGGCGGCGATCGCGTCGACCATCGCCTGCGGGACCGGCATGCCCGCGGTGAAGGTGCCGAGCGCGGCGATGCCGGCCGTGCGGTGGTTGAAGCCCTGGGTGTGCGCGCCGGTGACGGGGCGGTCGAGGCCGCCGGCCCGGCCCTCGTAGACGGTGCCGCAGCGGTCGACGATGAAGTTGTAGCCGATGTCGTCCCAGTCCCGGACGCCGGTCTGGCCCGCGTACAGGTGGCGGATGATGCGGGGTGCGTCGGCGCAGTCGTAGCCGTTGGGCGAGTCGGTGTGGTGGACGAACACGGCGACGACCCGGTCGTCGTAGCGCGGGGGCGGCTGCGCGCGCCGTGCGAGCTCGGCCAGCCAGGCCGCGCGGGGCACGATGCGGGGCCGGGCGGCGGTGTGCGGGTTCGCGGGGCGGTTCCCGGCCGGCTGTGCGGTGCGGGTGGCCAGGGCCGTCGTGGCGGCGTGCTCCACCCCGTGCGCGCACAGCGCCAGGGCCGCGCCGGCGGAGAGGCCGGGCAGGCAGGCCAGGAGCACGAGCAGGGGGCCCGGCACCACTACCGGGCGCCGGGCCCGCGTCTCCCGCGCGCGGCGGAGGACCTGTCGGAGGGCACGCATGGTCCCCACTGTCGGCCGGTTCCGCCGCGCCCGCGATGTGTGCTGTGCCACCTGGCGGAACCGACGTCCCGTTCCGCGGCGTTCTCGGGGTACGAGCACGCGGGGCCGGTCCGGCCGGTCACGCGGGTGCGGGCGACGCACAGCTGATCACCGGGGCCGTCCCGTACGTACTGGAGGGTCCGAGAGGAAGGCGGCCGAGTGGACCTGCTCGACATCCTGCTGGTGCTGGTGGCCCTGGCGTACGCCGGCTCCGGGTACCGGCGCGGTCTGGTGGCCGGCTGCGTCTCGCTGGCCGGGTTCGTGGGCGGCGCGGTGGTCGGCGTGTGGGTGCTGCCGTGGGTGATGGACCTGGTGACGGCCGGGACCACGGCGGCCACGGTCACCGCGGTCCTGACGGTGCTGGCCCCGGCGGCGGTGGGGCACGAACTGGCGGGGCGGCTGGCGCTGCGGCTGCGCCGGGAGCTGGACCGGGGGCCGCTGCGGGTGGCGGACGGGGTCGGCGGCGCGGCGGCCAACGCGGTGGCGGTGCTGATCGTGGCGTGGGTGGCGGCGAGCGTGCTGGGCGCGTCCTCGTCGGCCGTCGTGACGTCGGCGATCCGGGACTCCCGGCTGCTGGGAGCGGTGCAGGAGACGATGCCGGAGACCACTCCGGGGTGGTTCTCGCGGGCCACGTCCGCGCTGACCGAGGCGGGTTTCCCGCAGGTCTTCAACCCCTTCGAGAACGAGTCGACGGCCCGGGTCGCCGAGCCCACCGGCGACAGTGTCACGGCGAGCGCGACGAACGCGGCCAGGCTGAGCACGGTGAAGGTCGAGGGCGTCTCGGGCGGTCAGGGCCGTGAGGGCAGCGGGTTCGTGTACGCGCGGGAGCGGGTGATGACCAACGCCCATGTGGTGGCCGGCATGGACGAGCCGACCGTGCGGGTCGGCGGCGTGGGCCGGTCCTACACGGCGCGGGTGGTGCTGTTCGACCCGGACAGGGACGTGGCCGTGCTGTACGTGGCCGGGCTGCGTGCGCCGGTGCTGCGGTTCGACGACACGGCCTCCCGCGGGGACGCCGCGGTCGTCGCCGGGTATCCGCAGGACGGCGACCTCGACCTCAGGGCGGCGACCGTCGCGGGCCGGGTCGAGGCGACCGGCCGGAACATCCACAACGACGCCACCGTCACCCGGGAGATCCACACGATCCGTTCCCTCGTCCGCCCCGGCAACTCCGGCGGTCCGCTGCTGACCACCGACGGCCGGGTGTACGGCGTCGTCTTCGCCCGCTCCACCTCGGACGACGAGACGGGTTATGTGCTGACGGCCGCCGAGGTCGCCGGCGACGCGGAGCGGGCGGCGACGGCGACGGCCGCGGTGGACACGGGCGAGCCGGTCACGTCGTAGCCCGTCGTGGCACGTCATAGCCCGTCGATCAGCCCGTCGGTCACGTCGTAGCCCGCCGTAGGCCGCCGTAGGCCGCCGTAGCCCGCGTAGGCCGCCGTAGCCCGCGTAGGCCGCCGTAGCCGTGGGCGGGTCACAGGGCCGGCATGAGTGTCACCCCACGGCCCGGGCCGCGGGTCCCGGCCGGGGTTCGCCGGGGCCGGCGGGCAGGATGGCGGCATGGAACGTTCGCGAATCGCGGTGGCCGGCGCGTCCGGTCTCATCGGCAGCGCCCTGGTGCGGTCCCTGACCGCCGACGGGCACGAGGTGGTGCGCCTGGTGCGCCGGGCGGCCCGGGGCTCCGACGAGGTGCGGTGGGATCCCGAGCGGGGGCGGGTGGACACGGCCGGGCTCGCCGGGTGCGACGCCGTGGTGAACCTGGCGGGCGCCGGGGTGGGCGACCGGCGCTGGACGGAGGAGTACAAGAAGCGCATCCACGACAGCCGGGTGCACGGGACGGCGGCGCTCGCACGGGCGGTCGCCGCGCTGGACCGGCGGCCGCGGGTGTTCGTCAACGGCAGCGCGATCGGCATCTACGGCGAGACCGGCGACCGGGTCGTCGACGAGAGCGCCCCCGCCGGGAGCGGCTTCCTGCCCGAGCTGTGCGTGGAGTGGGAGGCGGCCGCGGCTCCGGCGCGGGAGGCGGGGGTGCGGACGGTGTTCCCCCGGACCGGGCTGGTCGTGGCGCGGGGCGGCGGGGCGTGGGGGCGGCTGTTCCCGCTGTTCCGGGCGGGCCTGGGCGGGCGGATGGGTGACGGGCGGCAGTTCTGGTCGTACATCTCGCTGCACGACGAGGTCGCGGCGATCCGGCACCTCCTGGACCGCGACGACCTGTCGGGGCCGTTCAACCTGACCGCTCCCGAGCCGCTGAGGAACCGCGAGATCACCGCCGCGATGGGGCGGGTGCTGCACCGTCCGACCCTGTTCCCGGTGCCGGCGCCGGTGCTGCGGACGGTGCTCGGCGAGATGGCCGGGGATGTGCTGGGCAGTGCGCGGGTGGTGCCCGAGCGACTGCTGGCGTCGGGGTTCACCTTCGCGTTCCCCGGGATCGAGGACGCCCTGCAGGCCGCCTGACACCCCACCGGGACCGCATGCGACCGCTGTGCGACCGTGCCCTGCCCATGCGCGACTGTTCCCGACCGATCACGGCCCTACCCTCGATCCGAACTCGGGTATTCCGGACGCCCGATGGGGGCATCACGTCTCCATCGGCCGCGCAACCTCGAGGCGAGGAGGGGCACGTGCTTGAGCCCACGTACCAGGCAGACGTCGTCGTGGTGGGAGCCGGGGTCGCCGGCCTCTCCGCGGCCCAACGGCTGAACAGCGCAGGAGTGACGACGGTGGTCCTGGAGGCCGCCCCCTGCGTGGGGGGCCGGATGGCGACCGAGAAGGTCGACGGCTTCCGGCTCGACCGCGTCGGACAGCTGCTGTCCACGGCGTATCCCGAACTGGCGCTGACCCCGGGACTGGACGCGCTCGTCCTGCGCCCGTTCGCCCCCGGGGTGCTGCTGCACAGCGACGGGCGCCACCACCGCGCGGGCGCACAAGCGGGCGCGGGAGGCGCGAGGGGCGCACTCCATGCCGTACGCGCTCTCGCGAGCGCCCCTCGGCCGGGGGCGCTGCCCAGGTCGCGCGCCGGAGCCTCCCGCGCGGTCGCGCTGCCCGGCAGGCGGCCGGGCGCACCCTGGCAGACGGGGGTGCCGCCGCGCGTCCGGGCGGGCGCCCCGCTGGGCACCGCCGTGGACCAGGCCCGGCTCGGTGCGGCACTGACCCGGCTCGCGGCCACCCCCGCCGAACGGCTGCTGCGCCGCCGCGAGGTGCCGGCCGCCGAGGCCCTCGCCGCCCGCGGGCTGCCCGCCCGCACGATCGACGGCTTCCTGCGGCCCCTGCTCGCCGCCCTGCTCTGCGACCCGGACCTCACCACCTCGAGCCGGTGCGCGGACCTCGCGCTGCGCGCCTTCGCGGCCGGGCGGCTGTGTCTGCCGGAGGGCGGGGCCGAGGTGCTGCCGGAACTGCTCGCGCGGACCCTGCCGCCGGGCACCGTGCACACCGGGGTGCGGGTCACCTCGGTCTCCACGACCTCGGTGACCACCGCCGAGCACGGCACGTTCCGCTGTCGCGCGGTGTTGGTCGCCACCGACGCGCGCACGGCCGCCGAACTGCTGCCCGGGCTGCGGGTGCCCGACTTCCACCCGGTGACGGTCCTGCACCACACCACCGACGAGCCGCCGTCGACCGGCGCCTCGCTGCTCCTGGACGCCGACCGCGGCGGCCCCGTCGCCCACACGACGGTGACCAGCCGCGTCGACCCGAGCCGCGCCCCGGCCGGCCGCACCCTGGTCTCGTCCACGGTCCTCGGCACCCCCCCGCCCGGCGTGGACACCGCGGTCCGTATGCACCTCTCCCGCCTCTACGGCACCTCGACCACCCGCTGGGAGACGCTGGCCGTGCACCACACCCCCGAGGCCGTCCCCACCATGCGCGCCCCGCACGACCTGCGCCGCCCGGTACGCCTGCTGGCGGGCCTCTACGTCTGCGGCGACCACCGCGACACCAGCACCGTGCAGGGCGCCCTCCACTCGGCGCACCGCGCGTCGGCGGCGATCCTGTCCGACCTCGGCGCCGCAAGCCCGATGCACGCCGCGGATCCCCTCCCGACCGTGCGCAGGGCGGCGTGACGGCCGGGGGTGGCGTGAGACGGCCGGGGGTGGCGTGAGGCGGCTGGGGGTGGCGTGAGACTGCTGGGGGTGGCGTGAGACTGCTGGGAGGGAGCGGCGTGGGGCCGCCAGGGGGTGACCCAAGGCGACCGGGGGTGGCGTGAGGCCGCCAGGGAGCGGCCGTGGGACCGCCCAGGGGGCCCAAGGCGGCCGGGGGCGGCGCAAGGCCGCCGGGGGCGGCGCAAGGCCGCCGGGGGCGGCGCAAGGCCGCCGGGGGCGGCGCAAGGCCGCCGGGGGCGGCGCAAGGCCGCCGGGGGCGGCGCA
>NZ_JBHWKO010000007.1:285932-317117 GCF_042731035.1 Streptomyces sp. NPDC059895 | reverse complement strand
GTGACGGTCGCGCCGGACACCGTGTCGATGTCCGCGCTCTGCGCCTGCAGCGTCTCCTCGACCAGCGTCGGCACCGCGGCCGTCGTCTGCGGGTGGTCCGGCTGCTTCAGCATCCGCACCGCGGTGATCGTGTCACCGTCGAAGGTCACCTCGACCTGCACGTCACCCTTCTCGGTGGCGACGGTCGTGCCCTTCACGACCAGCCCCGAGGAGCCGGACGCGGGGGCCGTGGAGGACACCGTCGGTGCCGCGGCCTCGGCCACCGACGTGCTCGTCGACGGCTCGTAACGCCACACCGGGACGAGGCCGGCCACGGACAGGACCAGGACAGGTAGTGCTCGCTTCATGTCGTTCTTCCTCGTCTCCGTCATCCCGCCAGGCTGAAGCGTTCGAAATGGATCTGTCGCCGGGGCACGTCCAGCGCGCGCAGGCTGCCCAGGACCGCGTTCATCATCGGCGGCGGGCCGCACAGGAAGACGTCGCGGTCGGCGATGTCCGGCACCAGCCGGGCCAGCTCGGCCGGGGCCAGCCGGTCGGGAACCGGCGGGCCGGTCACCAGGTGCAGCTCGGCGCCCTTGGCGTGGGCGAGGTCACGCAGTTCGTCGTAGAGGACCGCGTCCCGGTCGCTGCCCACGCGGTAGATGACGACCGCGTGGCCGTGCAGCTCCTCCAGCAGGGCACGGATGGGGGTGACGCCGACGCCGCCGGCGACCAGCACGGCCTCCGGGCGGGTCCGGTGCATCGCGGTGAAGGCGCCGTAGGGGCCCTCGGCGAAGACACGGGTGCCGGGCTTCAGGTGGCGCAGGCCGGCCGAGCCGTCGCCGGCGGCCTTGGCGGTCAGGCGCAGGGTGCGGCCGTCGGGCGCGGCCGACAGGGAGAACGGGTTCGCCTGCCACCAGCGGTCCCGGGTGAGGAACCGCCACAGGAAGAACTGGCCCGCGCGGGCCGGCAGCCGGTCCAGGTCACGGCCGGTGATGTACACGGAGACGACGTTGTCGGACTCGGCGACGACCCTCTCGACGCGCAGCCGGTGGCGCCGGTTGCGCCACAGCGGCAGCCCCAGCCGGCCCACGAGGACGGACCCCAGGGCGACGGCCCACAGGGCGTACCAGTAGCCGGTCGCGGCGGGCGAGGAGGTGAAGGTGGTGCCGACGGCGACCTGGTGGGTGAAGGCCAGCACCACGGCGACGTACGTGTACAGGTGGATGAAGTGCCAGGTCTCGTAGGCCAGCCGGCGCCGGGCCCAGCGGGCGGAGACGGCGCCGATCACCAGGATCAGCCCCAGCGCGACGACCGCGCGGAACACGCCCTCGACGGTCTCGGCGAGGTCGACGAGCTGGCTCACCGGGTCCAGGGAGGACGACTGGGCGTAGCCGAAGGTGATGAACACCACGTGCCCGACCAGCGTCCACAGCAGGCCGAAGCCGGTCCAGCGGTGCCAGTTGGTCAGCCGGTCCATGCCGATACGGCGGTCCAGCCAGGGCAGCCGGGCCACCAGCAGCAGCTGGAAGGCCATCAGCAGGGCGGCGTAGAGGCCGGTGAAGCGGCCCAGCACGACCAGGGCGTTGGAGGCGAAGCCCGCTTGCACGGCGAAGAGGGTCACGACGGCCGCGTTGGCGGCCAGCACGGCGTACAGGCCGGTGCGGGCCACGACTTCGGGACGTATCGCCGTGGGGGGTACGGGAGGCGACTGCACGGTCGTCACGGACGGGAACTCCTTGATCTGCTCCTAGGACGATCTGGTCCTAGGACACAGAGCTTCGCCGTCCGGAGCTGTCGATTACCTGTCGTACGACTTTCAAGTGGGTATCGATCGCTCTCCGCGCCGCACCGGGGTCTGGCGCGCGGGGGCGGGTGGCGCAGTATGTGCGGGTGGAAAAAGTACGACTGCTGGTGGTGGACGACGACCCGCCGATCGCCGATCTCGTGGCGACGGTCGCCCGGTACGAGGGCTGGGACGCGGTCACCGCGAACTCGGGCGAGGAGGCGCTGCGCCGCGCCGCCGAGTTCCAGCCGGACATCGTGGTGCTCGACCTGATGCTGCCCGACGTCGACGGCTTCGGCGTCCTGGACCGGCTGCGCCGCTCCGGGACGATGGTGCCGGTGGTCTTCCTCACCGCCCGGGACGGGGTCGCCGACCGGGTCGCGGGTCTGACCCGGGGCGGCGACGACTACCTGGTGAAGCCGTTCGCGGTGGAGGAGCTGATGGCCCGGCTGCGCACGGTGCTGCGGCGCAGCGCGGGCCCCGCCTTCCAGCGGTCGGTCCTGCGGGTCGGCGACCTGACCATGGACGAGGACACCCGTGAGGTGCGGCGCGGCGACAGCCTGCTGACGCTCACCCCGACCGAGTACGAGGTGCTGCGCTACCTGATGCGCAAGTCGCCGACCGTGCTCACCAAGGCGCAGATCCTCGACCACGTGTGGGAGTACGGCTTCGGCGGCCGTTCCAACGTCGTCGAGCTGGTCGTCAGCCGGCTGCGCCGCAAGCTGGACGCGACGGGCGCGCCGATGATCCACACCGTGCGCGGGTTCGGGTACGTCATCCGGCAGGCGGCGGAGTGATCCGGCGGTTCCGGCAGGCGTACCGCAGGCTCCGGCTCGGCACCCGCCTCGCCCTCGCCCTCGGCGTGCTGTCGCTGCTGGTCTTCGCGGTCGTCGGCACGGCCCTGACGACGTACATGCGCGACTACCTGTCGAACCAGCTCAACGAGCAGCTGCGGCTCGCCCAGGCCGCCCAGTCCAAGAGCATCGCGACGTACGGCACGCTGGAGGGCAAGAAGTACTACCGCTGGTACTACGCCGTGTACGACGTGTCGGACGGCACGCCCGTGCTCCGCGCGCCCGAGGACGCCGCCGACGTGCCCGCGGACGTCGAGGACCTCACCGCGGTGGCCCGCGCGCGGGCCGCCGGAGGGTCGGAGGTGCTGCGCACCGAGCACCTGGACGGCGAGGGCCTGTACCGGCTGCGCGCCTGCGAGGTCGAGCCCGGCGTGATCCTGGTGAGCGGCGCGCCCATGGACGACATCGAGGACACCGTCCAGCACCTGATCACGATCCAGGTCGTCACCTTCGCGCTCGCGCTGCTGACCCTCGTGGTGGTCGGCCGGGCCCTGCTGCGGCGCGGGCTGAAGCCGCTGAGCGACATGGCGCACACCGCGCACGGCATCGCCTCGCACGACCTCACCGAGACGGCGGCCCGGCTGCCGCTGCGCGCCGACCGGGCCGGCGGCGGGCCGGAGGTGGAGGAGCTGCGCACCGCGTTCAACACCATGCTGGAGCACATCGACGACTCCCTCGCGGTCCGCGCCCGGGCCGAGCAGCGGCTGCGCCGCTTCGTCGCGGACGCCTCGCACGAACTGCGCACCCCGCTGATGTCGGTGCGCGGCTACGCGGACCTCTTCCAGTACGCGGCCGCCAACGCGCCCGAGGAGCGCGACCGGCACCTGGCGCGGCTGCGCGCGGAGGCCGCGCGCATGGGCGTCCTCCTCGACGACCTGCTGATGCTGGCCCGGCTGGACGCGGCGGAGGTCGACACACCGCTGCGGCGGGAGGACACCGACCTGGTGGAGCTGGTCGAGCAGGCGGCCGACGCCTTCCGGGCGAGCCACCCGAACCATCCACTGACGGTGGCTCCGGGCCCGTCGGCGGTACGGCTGTGCCTGGACCCGCAGCGCGTCCGGCAGGTCCTGGACAACCTCCTCACCAACGCGGCCGTGCACACCCCGGCCGGCACCCCGGTCTCCGTCACGGTGTCCGCCACCCGGGACGCGGCGCGGGTCGGCGTCACCGACCGGGGCCCCGGCATCCCGCCCGGCGACCGGGAGCGGGTCTTCGACCGCTTCTACCGCGTCGACAAGGCCCGCAGCCGCGACCGCGGCGGCAGCGGTCTCGGCCTGGCGGTGGCCCGCGCCCTCGTCGAGGCCCACGGCGGCACCCTCGAGCTGGACGACGCCCAGGGCACCACGGTCTTCGCCCTGACACTGCCACTGCGACCGTCGGGCGGCGGCTGACGCCGACGGCCGTACCCGTCGACGGGCCGGCCCGTCGCTGCACCGGCCCGGACGGTGGGCCCCACCGAACGGGATCCCGGGCGGCGCCACCGGACGGCCCCGGGAGCGGGATGAGCGGCGGGAGCGGGATGAGCGGCGGGCGCCCCGGGCAGAACTCCCCCAGCCCTACACACCGCACCACGCCGCATCACCGCACCACACCGCACCGCAGTCGCCCCTCCGCCCTCGCACCGTCGGCTCCCGGACACCGCACCGTCACGCCGGAGGGGAATCTCCTCCCCCGCCCCTTCCCCGCCCAGGGCCCGATTCCGTCACCCCGGCATCCGCGGAGGTGACGCGGAAGGACGACGTGCGCCGTGTCCCTGCTGCCGCTCGACGGTCCCGCCTCCCCGCTCCCCCGCGCGGACGACCGCCACCCCGAGGACTCCCCGACCACCCCCGCGGCACCCGCGGCACCCGCGGCCCCCGCGGCACCCGCAGCCCCCGCGGCCCCCGCCGCACCCACGACCCCCGCGGCCCCCGCCGACCCCGCGGCCGGTTCGCCCGTCCGCCGCGCCCTGGTGCTGTTCCCGCTCCTGCTGCTGGGGATCTGGGCGGCGATCGACTGGCGTGCCGTACGCGACGCCACCGCCCGCCTCGCCACCGCCGACCCCTGGTGGCTGCTGGCCGGGCTCGTGTTCACCTGCCTCGGCTGGGTCGCCGCCGCCTGTGTCCGCCAGGGCGCGGTCCCCGACCGGCTTCCCAAGGGCCTGCTGCTGGCCTCCCAGGTCGCCGCGGGCGCCGCGAACCACCTCCTGCCGGCGAGCATCGGCGCCCACGCGGTCACCGTCCGCTTTCTGCTGCGCCAGGGCGTCCCGCTCCCCCGGGCCACCGCCTCGATCGCCCTGTACTCCCTGGTCAGAGCGGTGGCGAAGACGCCCTTACTGCTCGTCCTCGTCCTGGCCACCCCGACCGCCGTACCCCCGGCCGCGCTCCTGCCGCGGGGACGGACGCTGGTCCTGGCCGTCGTGGGTCTGCTCCTCGCCCCCGCGGCGGCCGCGGCGCTCCTGGTCCTGGTCCGCGCCTGGCGCCGCCCGGCCCTGGCCTTCGTCCGCACGGCGCTCACCGACGCCCGTCACCTGCACACCCGGCCGGGCCGGTGCCTGCCCCTGTGGTGCGGGGCGATGGCGGCACCCCTGCTCCAGGCCTGCGTGGTCGCCTCGGTCGGCACCGCGCTCGGCGTCCCGCTGTCCTGGCCGCAACTGGTCTTCGCGTTCCTCGCCGCGAGCACCGCGGCGGGCGCCGTCCCCGCCCCGGGCGGCATCGGCCCGATCGACGCGGCCCTGGTCCTCACCCTGGCCGGCTACGGCACCCCCCTCGCCCTGGCCACGGCCACGGTCATCGGCTACCGCGCCCTGACCGTCTGGCTGCCCCTGCTGCCCGGGATGCTGGTGCTGTCGGCGCTGGTGCAGCGCAAGGCCCTGTGAGACGGGGAGCGGAAACGGCCCCGACCGGGAGGACGCCGGGCGGAGCCGGACGGGCCGGCTCCGCCCGGGGTCGGTTCCCGGTGGGGGTCGGTTCCCGGTGGGGGTCAGTTCTCGGTGGGCGTCGGTTCCCGGTGGGGGTCAGTTCTCCGTGGGGGTCAGTTCTCCGTGGGCGTCAGTTCTCCGTGGGCGTCAGGCTCAGGGAGACGCTGTTGATGCAGTAGCGCTGGTCCGTCGGGGTCGGGTAGCCCTCGCCCTCGAAGACGTGCCCGAGGTGCGAACCGCACCGCGCGCACCGCACCTCGGTCCGCCGCATTCCGTGCGAGCGGTCCTCCAGCAGTTCCACCGCGTCGCTGTCCTTCGGGTCGAAGAAGGACGGCCAGCCGCAGTGGGAGTCGAACTTGGTGTCGGAGGTGAACAGTTCGGCGCCGCAGGCCCGGCAGGAGTAGACGCCCCGCGTCTTGGTGTCGGTGTACTCACCGGTGAAGGCGGGCTCGGTCCCCGCCTGGCGCAGCACGGCGTACTCGGCCGGGGTGAGCTCCGCCCGCCACTGCTCGTCGGGCTTTTCGACGTCGTACGACATGAAGGCCAACCCCTTAACTCAGGTCACTGTGCGAGACGGTCCAGGATGCGCGGGCCGAGGTCGGTGACGTCGCCCGCGCCCATGGTGAGAACGAGATCACCGGGCCCCGCCATTCCCGCGATCAGGGCGGGCACCTGGTCCTTGTCGTGCACCGGCGTCACGTCGGCGCCGGCCGCGCGGGCCGCGTCGACGATCAGCTCGCTGGTGACGCCCGGGATCGGGTCCTCGCGGGCCGGGTAGATGTCGAGGACGAGGGAGGCGTCCGCGAGGGCCAGCGACCGGCCCATCTCCCGGCCCAGTTCCTGTGTCCGGGAGAAGAGGTGGGGCTGGAAGACGACCAGGATGCGGGCGTCACCGGCCGCCGCGCGCATCGCCTCGAGGTCGGCGGTCATCTCGGTCGGGTGGTGCGCGTAGGAGTCGACGACCTGGACGCCCGCCCGCTCGCCCTTCAGCTGCAGGCGCCGCTTCACACCCGTGTACGCGGCCAGCGCCGGCGCCAGTTCCGCGGCCGGCACCCCGAGGGCCGCACCCGCCGCCAGCGCGGCGACCGCGTTGTGCGCGTAGTGGCGGCCCGGCACGGAGACCGTGAAGGTGAGCTCCCGCCCGTCCAGCAGCACGGTCACCCGGCTCTTGAGCCCCTGCGCCTCGACGGCCAGCACCCGTACGTCGGCGTCCTCCGCCTCGCCGTACGTGACCACCCGCACGCCCTCGCCCCCGACGCGCCGGGTCAGCTCCCGCGCGCCCTCGTGGTCGGCGTTGACCACCAGCGTGCCGCCGGGTACGACCTTCCCGACGAACGTCTCGAAGGACTCGTAGATCTCGTCCATGGAGGCGTAGTTGGCGTGGTGGTCCAGCTCCACGTTGAGGACGATCGCGACCTCGGGCGCGTAGGTGTGGAAGCTGCGGTCCGACTCGTCCGCCTCGGCGACGAAGATCTCGCCCTCGCCGTGCTCGGCGTTGGAACCGGGCGCGTCCAGGTCGCCGCCGATGGCGTAGGAGGGGTTCAGCCCCAGCTCGCCCAGCGACACCGCCAGCATGGACGTCGTGGTGGTCTTGCCGTGCGTCCCGGCGACGGCGATCGGCCGCAGCCCGTCCATCAGCCGGGCCAGGGCGTCGGAGCGGTGCACCACCGGGATGCCCAGCTCCGCGGCGCGGGCCAGTTCGGGGTTGTCCGCGCGGATCGCGGACGACACCACGACACAGCTGGCGTCGTCGGCCAGGTGCCCGGCGGCGTGCCCGATGTGCACGGTCACGCCCAGCGTCCGCAGCGCCTCGGCCGTCCCCGACTCCTTCGCGTCGCTCCCCGCCACCTTGGCCCCGCGCCGGGCCAGGATCTTCGCGATGCCCGACATGCCGGCACCGCCGATGCCGATGAAGTGCGGTCGGTCCATGGCGGTACGAAGGCCGGGTGCCATGCGAGTTCTCCCAGAGTGCGGTGCATAGGACGATGAGCGTGCCCAGCCTATTGCGTGACGGGACCGCCCCCGCCCGAGGGGCGCGGGGAACCGCGCGTCCTGCCTCGTACGGACGGTCCGCGGCCCGGAGCGCGGACCGCGGACCGTCCGGGGCCGGCCGCCGGGCCGGCGGTGGCGGCTACGCCTTGCTGTGGGAGAACAGCTTGAGCACCGGCACCCCCACCTTGTGCCGCGCCCGGGAGGCCCAGTCCCGGTGGAAGAACTCCTCCACATAGTGCGGATCGGTCAGCACGATCACCTCGTCCGCCCCCACCTCGTCGACGACCGTCCTGAGCGCGTCCAGCGGATGGTCGTCGACCAGGCGCCCGTGCGCCGTGCTGCCCGCGGCGCGCAATGCCGTGAGGGACACCTCCAGGGCTCTCTGTCCGACGCTCTTGGCCTCCGCCCCCTCGGGTGTCTCTCCCTCGCGCACGGCCTCGTCGAGCTCGCCGAGCGCGATGTCGTCGATGGCCCGCAGCAGCCGGTCGGCCTGGTCGCCGCGCGGCTGGAGGAGCACGTGGAAGGAGACCTGCTCGTCCCCGTGCAAGGTGGTGACGAACTCCACGTCGGCGGACGTCAGGGCCTTCTCGATCATCAAAACGCTTGTGAACACCAGCGCCTCATTCTCCTTCGAGGACCCGCGTGGCCCTCAGTCCTCCGTGGCCGTGATCGGCCCTGCGGAAACCATCCTGCCCCGCGCTCGCACGGGTCCTGCCGTCCTAGTCTGCCCGCCCGAAGCTAACCGGAACGGCATATTCCGCCGAATTCGGGAGCAGGGCAGCCGTGCCCGCCTTCCCCGGATCCGTCGAGTCACACCTACTTTTTTCCGCCACTTCGGACGCCGGTGTTCCACCCGCCCCCTTCACCTGTACCCCGACTCCGGGCCACGTTGCTTGGGACCCTGTCGCCCCAGGACCCGTCTCCCGTCACTTCAGGCTTTGCCGTACCGCCTCAGGCTTTGCCGTACCGCCCGTAGAGGAAGCCGTCCTCCTCCAGGAGGGACACCAGGGTGAACCGGCGCGGGACGGTGACGGACGGACCGCCCGTGATGCGCTGCGCGTCCCCGGCGGTGAGCAGCGGCGAGAGGGTCAGGCACAGTTCGTCGAGGACCTCCGCGGCCACGAGCTGGCCCAGCAGCCGCGGACCGCCCTCGGTCAGCAGCCGGGTGTGCCCGAGTCCGGCGAGGACCTGGACGGCGCGCGCGGGTTCGACCCCCGCGCCGTCCCCGGCGAGCAGCACGCGGGCACCGGCCTTCTCCGCGGCCGCGATCCGGTCGGGTGCGGCCCCCGCACCGGTGAGGATCAGGGTGGGCACCGCCGGCGCGGTGAACAGCGGCAGCGAGAAGTCCAGGTCCAGGCTCGCGGTGACGATCGCGATGGCGGGGACGGGTGCCTGGCCGGCCGCCTCCCGCCGCCCGGCGAACTCCGCCCGGACCCGGGCGGGGCGGTACCCCTCCTGGCGAACCGTTTCCGCACCGACGAGCACCACGTCGGCGAGCGCCCGCAGGGTGCCGAAGATCCGCATGTCGGTGGCGTTGGAGATGGGCTGTGAGCGCCCGTCGTGCTGGGCGGCCCCGTCGAGCGTGGAGACCATGTTGGCCCGCAGCCAGGGCCTGGGCTCCCCGGGCCCGGACCCGGGCTCCGGGTAGGCGTAGGCGTCGGCGATCTCGTCCAGGCTCCACTCGCGGGAGTCGCGGGTCTCGTGGGCCTCGCGGGTCTCGCGGGCCTCGCGGGTCTCGTGGGCCTCGCGGGTCTCGTGGGCCTCGCGCGCCTCTCGGGTGTCTCGCGCCTCTCGGGACTCGCGCGCCTCGGAGGTGGCGGGGGACCCGGTGGCCCCACCGCCCTCGTCCGGGCTCTCGGCCGCTGTCTGGTCGGTCACAGGGAACAGGCGTCGCATACGAGGCAGTCTGGCACGGCGCTTAGCATGGGGAACCGTGTCGTCCTCCACCCCCGCCCCCGGCCTCGGCCCGATAGCCGACGCGGCCCCGCTGTCCCTGTGCGCCCGTGAGCCGCACGTCCCCGCGGACCGGCTCGTCGCCGAGATGGTGCCGCCGCCGCGGTTCGACTCGGTGCGCTTCAGCACGTACGTCCCGGACCCGAACCAGCCCAGCCAGACCGAGGCGGTCGGGGTGCTGGAGGGCTTCGCGGCCGGACTCGGCGGGGCGCACGCCGCCGGCACCGCCCGACGGGGCTTCCTCGGCTTCGGCCGGGCGAAGGCGCCCAAGGCCCCGGCCGGCCCGCGCGGCGTCTACCTGGACGGCGGCTACGGCGTCGGCAAGACCCATCTGCTGGCCTCCCTGTGGCACGCGACCCCGGCGGAGCCCGCGCTCAAGGCGTTCGGCACCTTCGTCGAGCTGACCAACCTCGTCGGCGCCCTCGGCTTCCAGCAGACGGTGAAGACCCTCTCCGGCCACCGCCTGCTGTGCATCGACGAGTTCGAGCTGGACGACCCCGGCGACACCGTCCTCGTCTCGACCCTGCTCGGCAAGCTGGTCGAGGCGGGTGTCGCGCTCGCCGCCACCTCCAACACCCTGCCGGGCAAGCTGGGCGAGGGCCGCTTCGCGGCGGCCGACTTCCTGCGCGAGATCCAGGGCCTGTCCGCGCACTTCCGCGCCCTGCGCATCGACGGCGAGGACTACCGCCACCGCGGCCTGCCCGCGGCGCCGGCGCCGTACTCCGACGAACAGGTGACCAAGACGGCGTACGCCACCGCGAGCGCCTCGCTCGACGACTTCCCGCACCTGCTGGAGCACCTCGCGCGGGTGCACCCCAGCCGCTACGGCGCCCTCACCGACGGCTTGAACGCGGTGTGCCTCACCGACGTGCGGCCGGTTCCCGACCAGTCGACGGCCCTGCGGCTGGTCGTCCTCGCCGACCGGCTCTACGACCGCGAGGTGCCCGTCCTGGCCTCGGGGCTGCCCTTCGACCGGCTGTTCAGCGAGGAGATGCTGAACGGCGGCTACCGCAAGAAGTACTTCCGGGCGATCTCCCGGCTGACCGCGCTGGCCCGCGACGCCCAGCGGCTGATCTAGTCCTGATAGTCGATCACCCGGCCCGGGTCAAGGGTCATTTCGCGCCATCCACCCCTCGCTTTTGAGGCGCACTTCATCTCGAAACGCTGAGTTAACCCTGCAAACAACTTTGCAGGGTTAACGTGTTTCTTGACCAACCGTTGACCAGGGCTTGGTCCGGACTAGACATGTGAAGTGCTCGGAGGGGGGCGCATGTTCCGAGGTGAGGCGATCCGGACCGCGGTGTCGCTCCTTGCCGCCGTGCTCCTGAGCCTTCCGCTCTTCGCGCCCGCGCCCTCCTTCGCACACGCGCACACCGTCCGTCACGCCAAGGCCAACGCCCAGCCCGGAATCAAACCCTCCGGCACAACCCAGCGTGACGAGACCGTCACGCCCCTCGCGTGCGACCGGTCCGGGGCCCTCTACGACCCCTTGCGCACCCGCGACCGCCACCGCGCGGCCTCCACGGCCGACTCGGCGCCCCAGCAGCGCGAGCGCGCCCTGCCCGCGCGGGATCCCGCGGCCGCCCACCGACCCTGCGGGCCGACCGCGGCGCACCACCGCCCGTCGAGATCCTCGACGGGCCACTCTCCGGCGGCGCTCCAGGTCTTCCGCTGCTGAGAGAGACGCAGACAGCAGTGCTCCCACCTGTCCTGCCCGTCCGACGCGCCCCCCACGGCGCGCCAGGAGGAATCACCACATATGCAGCCCCTCATCGACAACGCCCGTACGTTCGGACAACGCCCTGAGGAGTTCGCCCGCCTCGCGGAAGGCCAATCCCCCCAGGTCCTCTTCATCACCTGCTCCGACTCGCGGGTCGTGCCCGCCCTGATCACGGGCGCCCGCCCCGGCGAGCTCTTCGAGCTGCGCACCGCGGGCAACATCGTGCCCCCCTACGGCTCCGAGCGCCCCACCGGCGAGGCCGCCACCATCGAGTACGCCGTGGAAGTCCTCGGCGTCCAGGACGTCGTCGTCTGCGGCCACTCCCACTGCGGTGCCGTCGGCGCGCTGGTGCGCGGCGACGATCTCGACGCCGTACCCGCCGTCCGGGACTGGCTCGCGCACTCCGCGGGCCGGCCGCCGGCCGCCGACCCCGACGACCCGACGGTGGCGCGGGCGGTGCAGCACCACGTCCTGTCCCAGCTGCTGCGGCTGCGCTCCTACCCGTGCGTGGAGAAGCGGCTGGCGGACGGCCGGCTGCGGATGCACGGCTGGTACTACGAGGTGCACACCGGCGCCGTACGCGAGCACCGTGCGGACACCGACGCGTTCGAGGCCCTGTGAGCACCGCGATGACCTCACGGAACACCTCGCGAATATCCCGGTTCCCGCACCTGAGGGAGGACTTCGCCGCCTCGCTCGTCGTCTTCCTGGTCGCGCTCCCGCTGTGCGTGGGCGTGGCCGTGGCCTCCGGCGTGCCGGCCGAGCTCGGGCTCGTCACCGGCATCGTCGGCGGCATCGTCACCGGCCTGATGCGCGGCAGCAGCCTCCAGGTGTCCGGCCCGGCGGCCGGTCTGACCGTGCTGGTCTTCGAGGCGGTGCGGGAGTTCGGACTGCCCGCCCTCGGTGTGATCGTGCTCGCCACCGGCGTGCTCCAGGTCGGCATGGGCGTCCTCAAGCTGGGCCGCTGGTTCCGGGCCATCTCGGTCTCCGTCGTCGAGGGCATGCTGGCCGGAATCGGGCTGGTACTGATCGCCGGCCAGCTGTACTCGATGGCCGGCGCCAAGGCCCCCGACTCCGGCCCGGAGAAGATCGCCGGGCTGCCCGAGGCGCTCGTGGACGCGTTCGGCAGCACCGCCGGGGCGGCCTCGCTCGCGCTCGGCGCCGGCACCATCGCGGTGCTGGTGCTGTGGAAGCGGCTGCCGGCGGCGGTGCGCGCGGTGCCCGGCCCGCTCGCCGCGGTGGGCCTGGCGACACTGGCCGCGCTGGTGTTCTCGCTGCCCGTGGCCACCGTCGAGGTGCAGGGGCTGCTCGGCTCGATCCAGCCGCCGCCCCTGGGCTCCTTCGGCGAACTGGCGGACGTCGGCCTGCTCGCCACGATCGTCGCGTTCACCCTGATCGCGTCCGCCGAGTCGCTGTTCAGCGCGGCGGCGGTGGACCGGCTGCACGACGGGCCGCGCACCGAGTACGACCGGGAACTGGTCGCCCAGGGCACCGGCAACGCCGTCTGCGGTGTGCTCGGCGCGCTGCCGATGACCGCGGTGATCGTGCGCAGCTCGGCCAACGTCCAGGCGGGCGCCCGCACCAAGGCGTCCCGCGTCCTGCACGGCGTCTGGCTGCTGCTGTTCGCCGCCTTCCTGCCGGACGTGCTCGCCTACATCCCCCTGCCGGCCCTGGCCGGCATCCTGGTGCACGCCGGGGCCAAGCTCGTCCCGGTGCGGGCGATCGCGGGGCTGTGGCGCGAGCACCGGGGCGAGGCGCTGATCCTGGCCGTCACAGCGGTGTCGATCGTCGTGGTCAGCATGTTCGAGGGCGTCCTGATCGGTCTCGCGCTCGCCGTGGTCAAGACGGCCTGGGATGCCTCGCACATCAGGCTGGACGTCGTCGACAAGGGCACCGGGCCCGTCCGGGCATCCCTGTCCGGCAACGCGACCTTCCTGCGGCTGCCGAAGATCCTCGACAGCCTGGAGTCCCTGCCGCAGGACCGCCCGGTCGAACTGGACCTGTCCGGCCTGCACCACCTCGACCACGCCTGCCGCATGGCGCTGGAGACGTGGGCCGAACGGCACAGCGCCGTCGGCATCGAGCCGGTGAAGCTGACGATGGCCGCCTAGCGGCCACACCGTCCGCCTCGGGGCGGGTTCCGGGCATGGCCCGGGACCCGCCCATGGACATATCGTTGCAGGAGCAGGCATTCCGGACCTCCCAGGGAGGGGATCGTCGTGCTCCAGGAACTGCTGCCGGCCGTCGCGGCGGTGGCCGCCGGGGGATTCGCGTACTTCGTGGCGGGCGCGCGCGTGGTGAAGCAGTACGAGCGCGGAGTGGTCTTCCGGCTCGGCCGGGTCGCCGGCGAGGTCCGCAAGCCGGGTTTCACGATGGTGATCCCCGCCGTCGACCGGCTGCGCAAGGTGAACATGCAGATCGTGACGATGCCGGTGCCGGCCCAGGAGGGCATCACCCGCGACAACGTGACCGTGCGGGTGGACGCGGTGGTCTACTTCAAGGTCGTGGACCCGTCGGCGGCGGTGGTCAACGTGGAGGACTACCGGTTCGCCGTCTCGCAGATGGCGCAGACCTCGCTGCGGTCCATCATCGGCAAGAGCGAACTGGACGACCTGCTGTCCGACCGGGAGAAGCTGAACCAGGGCCTGGAGCTGATGATCGACAGTCCGGCCGTGGGCTGGGGCGTGCAGATCGACCGGGTGGAGATCAAGGACGTGTCCCTGCCGGACACGATGAAGCGTTCGATGGCCCGTCAGGCCGAGGCCGACCGTGAGCGGCGGGCCCGGATCATCAACGCGGACGCCGAGCTCCAGGCGTCGAGGAAGCTGGCCGAGGCGGCCGAGCAGATGTCCGAGCAGCCGGCCGCGCTCCAGTTGCGGCTGCTCCAGACGGTGGTGGCGGTGGCCGCGGAGAAGAACTCCACGCTGGTCCTGCCCTTCCCCGTGGAACTGCTGCGCTTCCTGGAGAAGGCCCAGCAGCAGCCGCCCCCGCCGCAGGCCGCCGCCCGGTGACGCGTGACGCGCGCTCCGCATGTGGTTCCCGGGGCACGCGGTGGGTGATAGACACGGCGGGGTCAGTGTTCCTGTCCGCCAGCAGGAAGGTCACCACCCCATGCCGAAAACCCCCGTGCCGGAAGTCCCTGTGCCGAAAACCCCCGTGCCGGAAGTCCCTGTGCCGAAAACCCCCGTGCCGGAAACCCGCAGCGCCACGACCCGCCGTCAGCTCCTCGCCCGCACCGGTGCCCTGGGAGCGGGCATCGTCTTCTCCGGGGCCCTGTCGGAACTCTTCGCCGACACCGCCGCCGCGGAGAACCTCGGCCACACCGGCTACGGCCCCCTCGTCCCCGACCCGGACGGCCTGCTCGACCTGCCGGAGGGCTTCCGCTACCGGGTCCTCTCCCGGGAGGGCGACCCGCTGCGCTCCGGCGAGGGCCCGGTCCCCTCCCACCACGACGGCATGACCGCCCTGCCCGGTCCGCGCGGCCGCGTCCACCTGGTCCGCAACCACGAGAACCGCCCCACCGCGCCGCTCGCCGTCCCCACCGTCGAGGGCCTCACCTACGACCCGGCCGGCAAGGGCGGCTGCACGGCCCTGACGCTGGACCGCCGGGGCGAGGTGCTGTCGGAGCGGGTCGCGATCGCCGGGACGGCCGTCAACTGCGCGGGCGGGCCCACGCCCTGGCACACCTGGCTGACCTGCGAGGAGACGGAGGACCGGGCCGGCACCAACGGCTACGCCGAGGACCACGGCTTCATCTTCGAGGTCGACCCGTCCGACCCGCACCGCACCGGCGCCGTGCCGCTCACCGCGATGGGCCGCTTCCCGCACGAGGCGGTCGCGGTCGACCCGCGGCGCGGGGTCGTCTACGAGACGGAGGACGCGTTCGACAAGCCCTTCGGCCTGTTCTACCGCTTCCTGCCCGAGAAGCCGCTGGGCGGCACGGGCTCGCTGCGCGCCGGCGGCCGGCTCCAGGCGATGCGCGTGCCGGGCGTGGCGGACCTGTCGTCGATCCAGGAGACGGGCGCCGCCTTCGACGGCATCGAGTGGGTCGACGTACCGGACCCGCTGGCCGCCGGGACCGCCATCCGCTTCCAGGACTTCGGCCCGCGGGGCATCACCCACGCGCAGAAGCTGGAGGGCTGCTACTGGAGCGGGCGGAGCGTCTACTTCGTGTCGTCGTTCGCGCGCGGCGCGGACGGCTCGGCGGCCGACCACCACGGCCAGATCTGGCGCTACGACCCGGAGCGCCGGCGGCTGACCCTGGTGATCGTCTTCGGGCCGGCCACGGACGTGCAGCTGCCCGGCGAGTCCCCCGACAACATCTGCCTCGCGCCCGGCGGCGGCCTGATGGTCTGCGAGGACGGCGACGGCGCGCAGCACGTCTTCGGCGTGACCCGGGGCGGCGAGGTGTACGCGATGGCCAGGGGCCGGCAGAACATCGGGACCGCCGAGGAGCCGGCGTGGGGCGAGTTCGCCGGCGTCGCCTTCTCCCCCGACGGCCGGACGATGTACGTCAACTGCTACACGCCGGGGACGACGTTCGCGGTGACGGGGCCCTGGCGCCGGTAGGGCACGGGACCGGGCGGGTGACACGATGACAGGCGCGCACATATTTACACACAATTAGGGGTTCTTCCCTCATAGCGTCACAGGGTGATCGCTCCCGTACGCCGTCTCGCCGCCCTCTGCGTCCTGGGTGCCGCACTCGCCGCCTGCGGCACCGACCAGGCGCCCCGGCCCGCCCGCCCGGCCCCCGCCCCGCCCTCCTCGACACCGACCAGGCCGCCCACACTCGCCCCGGGGCCGGGCGGCCTGGCCTCGGTCTTCTCGCACGCCCCGCGCACCCGCGGCAGGTCCGTCGCCCTCACCTTCGACGCCGACATGACCGCCGACCAGGGCCCGCGGGCGGCCACCGGGGAGCGGTTCGACAACCCGGAGCTGATCACGGCGCTCCGGACGCTGAGGGTGCCGGCCACCGTCTTCATGACGGGCCGGTGGGCCGAGGAGTACCCGGACCAGGCGCGCGCCATCGGCCGCGACCCGCTGTTCGAGGTCGCCAACCACTCCTACAGCCACCACGCCTTCACCGACGACTGCTACGGCCTGCCGACCGTGCCGGAGGACCGGATGCGGGCCGACGTGGAACGGGCGTACGCGGCCTTCCGCGCGGCCGGGATCCCCGACGCGCGGCCCTACTTCCGCTTTCCCGGCGGCTGCTACGACCGGCGCGCACTGCGGGCGGTGAGCGGCACCGGCGTGACCGCCGTGCAGTGGGACGTGGTGGGCGGGGACGCCTTCGCTACGGACGCGGACGCCGTGGCCCGGCAGGTCCTGGAGGGGGTGCGGCCGGGTTCGGTGGTCGTCCTGCACTGCACGCGCAGCGCCGCCCCGGCCACCGAGCGGGCGGTGCGCGCGATCGTGCCCGAGCTGCGCCGGCGCGGCTACCGGTTCGTACGGGTGTCCGAGCTGATCGGCACCGCGCAGGGCCGGCGGTGAACGGGTGCGCGAAGGGACTGCGGCGGGCGGGCCGCGGTGAGCGGGCCCGTGGTGAGCGGGCCCGTGGTGAAAGGGCCCGTGGTGAAAGGGCCCGTGGTGAAAGGGCCCGTGGTGAAAGGGCCCGTGGTGAAAGGGCCCGTGGTGAAAGGGCCGCGCTCTCGTACGCTGGAGTCATGAGCGACGACGACGGCGACACCGGCTACTGCCTGATCGACGCGACGCGGCCGCCGCGGGCCGACGGACCGCCGTACGCCGAGTGCGTGCTGTGCCGCGAGCCGACGGAGTACCCGGAGTCGTACAAGGGGATCACGCTATGCCCCGTCTGCGAGTGGCAGGAGGCGCAGCGCACGGCCTGCTCGGGCTGAGCGGCTGAGCGGGCTGAGCGGGCGGCTCGGGACGGCCCGCGGGGGTCGAGTACCCTGCGCCCGTGAGTGAGAGTCCCTTCCAGGCCGAGCCGAACCCGCGCGACGAGGCCCCCCAGTTCGTGCTGCCCCTCGTCGTCCGTCTGGAGCGGGCCGAGCCGCCCGCCCGCACCGACGCGCTGGAGACCGCCGCCCGGGCGGTGCTCGTGCTGCTGAGCGACGAGCGCTCCACCGGCGACGGGGAGTGGGCCGAGTCCGTGCGGGACTGGCAGGACGCCCGGATCCGGAAGGTCGTGCGGCGGGCCCGGGGCGCCGAGTGGCGGCGGGCCGGGGCGCTGCCCGGGATCACGGTGACCGGGAAGGCGGCCGAGGTGCGGGTGTTCCCGCCGGTGCCGCTGGACGGCTGGCCGAAGGAGCTGGCGAAGCTCCAGGTGTCGGGGACCGAGCTCGACGATCCGCAGGCGCCGGCGGAGGCGGATCCGGGGCTGCCGGTGCTCTGGATGAGCCCCGAGGTGCAGATGTCGGCGGGCAAGGCGATGGCGCAGGCCGGGCACGGCGCGCAGCTCGCCTGGTGGGAGCTGTCGCCGCAGGAGCGGGCGGCCTGGCGCGCGGCGGGGTTCGCGCTCGCCGTGCGCACCGCGCGTCCGGAGCGGTGGCGGGAGCTGACGGCGAGCGGGCTGCCGGTGGTGCGGGACGCCGGGTTCACCGAGATCGCGCCCGGCAGCTGCACGGTGGTCGCCGACCATCCCGCCCTCCGCCGGCCGTAGGGCCTGTCGTCGTCCACCCGTCCGAACCTCAAATGTTGCTCTGAAGCGGGGCGGCGGGCGGTTCGGGCCGGGGCGAGGGGGCGATATCCCCGTCACCACGGAGGGGGACCGGACGGAGGAGGGGACCATGACACGGCTCGGAACGGGGATCGGCTGGCGGCCGGAGATCGCGGACGCGGTGGAGCGGATGCCGGGCATCGACTGGGTCGAGGCCGTCGCCGAGAACATCTGCCCCGGCCACCTCCCCGACTCCCTGCTACGGCTGCGCGAGCGCGGGGTCACGGTCGTCCCGCACGGCGTCTCGCTCGGCCTCGGCGGCGCGGACCGGCCCGACGAGGGACGGCTGACGGCACTCGCCGAGCGGGCGGAGGCGCTGGGCTCCCCGCTGGTCACCGAGCACATCGCGTTCGTACGGGCGGGCGGCCCGCTGACCGCCTCCGCACCGCTGGAGGCCGGGCACCTGCTGCCGGTGCCGCGCACCCGTGACAGCCTCGACGTGCTGTGCGAGAACGTGCGCATCGCGCAGCGGGCGCTGCCGGTGCCGCTCGCCGTCGAGAACATCGCCGCTCTTCTCGCCTGGCCCGGCGAGGAGATGACGGAGGGCCAGTTCCTGTACGAACTGGCCGACCGCACCGGCGTACGCCTGCTCATCGACGTGGCCAACCTGCACACCAACCACGTCAACCGCGGCGAGGACCCGGCCGAGGCGCTCGCCGAACTGCCGCTGGAGGCCATCGCGTACGTCCATGTCGCGGGCGGCTTCGAGCGGGACGGCGTCTGGCACGACAGCCACGCCCACCCGGTGCCCCGCCCCGTCCTCGACATCCTGAGCGACCTCACCTCCCGGGTGACACCGCCCGGCGTGCTGCTGGAGCGCGACGAGAACTTCCCCGAACCGGCCGAGCTGGAGCGGGAACTGGCGTCGATCCGGCAGGCCGTGGAGGCGGGCACCCGGACCCGGAGCGCTCCTCCCGGCGGGACGGCGCCCGTCGGCGTGCGCGCCGCCGGCGCCGTACCGGACACGACCCGTCGGCGGCTCGGTCTCGTGCAGACCGCCCTGCTCTCCGCCCTGGTCGCCGGAACCCCGGCCCCCGAGGGCTTCGACCGGGTGCGGATCGGCGTCCAGGCGCGGGCCCTGGCCGCCAAGCGGGCCGACGTGGTGGCCAAGGTGGCCCCGGAGCTGCCGTTGATCCTCGGCGGCGGATACCGGGCCGCGTTCGTGGCGTACGCCCAGGGCCGTCCGCTGCGCGGCGGGTACCGGCGGGACGCGCTGGACTTCGCGGAACAGGTGCTGCTGGACGGGCCGCCGATGCGGGAGCGGGCCCGGCGGGAGCTGCGCGGGTGGTGGCTGGACCGGTCGGGACCGGCGCCGCGGCCCCGGTCGCGGTGGACGCGGATGGGACGGTCGCTGATCCGGCGGTGAAACGGCGGCGCCGACGGTGGAACGGCGGGGGACCGGCGGGGGACCGGCGGGGGACCGGCGGGGGACCGGCGGGGGACCGGCGGGGGACCGGCGCGGGACCGGCGCGGGACCGGCGCGGGACCGGCGGGACCGGCGGGACGAAAGGAAACGGAACGTCACAGACCGACAACGCTCGGTCCGGATCGTGAACAAGGCATGGCGTTCCCTGTGCGTCTGGCATAGAAACGCGGCATGTTCTGGGTCCTTCTCCTCCTCGTGGCCTGGGCCGTCGCCGGTACGGCGTGCACCCGGCTGTGCCTGGCCGCCGTACGGGTGGCGGCCGTCGACGTGGACGCGGGTCAGGACCATGACCTGACGCTGTACGAGGCGGCGTTCCTCTCCGGGGGCCCGAGCCGGGTGGCCGACCTCACCCTGGTCTCCATGGCGCGGCAGCGGCGGCTGCTGCTCGCCCACACCGGCTGGGCGACCGTCGTGGACCCGCGCGGACGCGACGAGATGGAGCGGTCGGTCATCGGGGCCATCGGGCCGGAGGGGCAGTCCCCCATCGCGCCGGTGCGGGCCGCCGCGGCCGCGGCGGACTCGGTGCGCGGCCTCGCCGACCGGCTGGTCGGCGCCGGCCTCGCCGTGCCCGACGGGGCACGCACTACGGTCGCGGCCGGGGTGCGGCAGGTGCGGGCCGCCGCCGGGGCGACGCTCGCGCTGGGGGCCGCGGCGCTGCTGACGCCCGTCCCCCCGGACATGCCGCGCGGCCTGGTCGCGCTCTGGTTCGCGCTGCCCCTGGCGCTCACCCTGGGCTGTCTGGCCATAGCCCGGGTCGAGGTGCACCCGTACTCCCGCTGGGCCTCCCCGGCCGGTCAGCGCCTGCTGGGCGCGCTGGCGCGCCACGCGGACGGCGCCGGAGCGGGCACGGGCGACGGCACGGGCGACGACCGCACCTACCTGACCTGCGTCGCCGTCCGCGGGATCCGCGCGGTCGGCGAGCCGGACCTGCGGGCGGCCTTCGGCCATCGCGAGCCGTACGGGCGGATCCAGGGCCAGGGCCAGGGCCTGTAGTCGGACTCCGTCGTCCGCCCGAAGGACCGAGGTTCGAAGCCGGACTCCCCCGTCACACGAGGGACCGAGACCCGCAGCGCATGACTCCCCCCGTCACCCGACGGACCGAGACCCAAAGCCGGACTCCCGCCGTCGCCCGACGGACCGAAACCCAAAACCGGACTCCCCCCGTCACCCGACGGACCGAGACCCAAAACCGGACTCCCGCCGTCGCCCGGAGGGCCCGGGCGAACGGGGCGCATCCGAGTTCCGGGCGGCGCACACGGGGCATTGGCGCCGACACCCCCGGCCGGTGCTTGCCTTCCCCAACCCGCGCACCAAACATCCCTTTTGTCGCCGCCGTGCACCGAAGGGACACGCGATGAGAGCTGCCGCCCTCTACCCGGCCGCCGGAGCCCTGCTCCTGACCACCCTCTCCGCCGCTCCCGCGGGCGGTGCCCCGAGTGCCGTCGCCGGCTCGGGCGTCGCGCTCGCCGCCGCGCGCGCCGCGCAGGAGGGCATCGTCTTCGGGAAGTGCTCCGGCGTCCCCGACGCACCGAGCGGCGTGCAGTGCGGCACGGTCACCGTCCCGCTCGACTACGCGCAGCCCGACGGCAAGCAGATCCGGCTGACCGTCAGCCGCGCGCGGGCCACCCAGCGCGACCCGCGCAACGACAAGCGCCGGGTGCCCCGGCAGGGCGCGCTGGTCTTCAACCCGGGCGGACCGGGCGTCTCCGGCCTGCCCTTCCCGATGGCCGCGGGGCTGCCGGCGTGGAAGCGCATCGCGGCCGCGTACGACCTCGTCGGCTACGAGCCCCGCGGGGTCGGCCGCTCGGCGCCGCTGACCTGCCAGGAGCCCCGGCACTTCGTCAAGGCCCCGTCCCCGTCGCCCACGCACCCCTCGGAGTCCTACAAGCAGGAGCGCATCGCGCAGGCGAAGGCCTACGCGCGCGGCTGCGCCGAGCGGGCGGGCGGCGCCCTGCGCCACTACACCTCCCTCAACAACGCCCGTGACCTGGACGTCGTGCGGGCCGCGCTCGGCGAGGACCGGCTGACCTTCATGGGCGCGTCGTACGGCACCTACTTCGGGGCGCTGTACGCCACGCTGTTCCCGGGGCACGTGCGGCGGATGGTGTTCGACGCGGCGGTGAACCCGGACCCCGCGCAGGTCTGGTACCGCAACAACCTCGCCCAGTCGGTGGCGTTCGAGAGCCGCTGGACGGACTTCCGGGAGTGGGTCGCGCGCCACGACGACGTGTACGAGCTGGGCGACACCCCGCAGCGGGTGCTGCGCAGCTACGAGCGTGCGCGGGCGAGACTGGCCGCGGAGCCGGCCGGCGGGACGGTCGGGCCGGGGCAGTTGCAGGCCGCCTTCCTCCAGGCCGGGTACTACGACGACTACTGGCCGTCCCGCGCCCACGCCCTGTCGGCCTACCTGAACGGCGACCCGAAGCCGCTCGTCGCACTGGCCGCGCCGGTGCGGGAGGCCGCCGCCGCGGCGGAGAACTCCCACGCCGTCTACACGGCCGTGGAGTGCAACGACGCGCCTTGGCCGACGGACTTCCGGGTGTGGGACCAGGACAACACGCGGATCGCGCGCGTGGCGCCGTTCGAGACCTGGGACAACGTGTGGGCGAACCTGCCGTGCGCCTACTGGCAGGCGCCCCGGCAGCAGCCGCTGGACGTGCGGACCGGACCGGGCGAGCTGCCGCCGACGCTGATCCTGGCCGCCGAGCGGGACGCCGCCGCGCCCTACGACGGGGCCCTGGAGATGCAGCGGCGCCTGTCGGGCTCGGTGCTGGTGACGGAGCGGGACGCCGGCACGCACGGCATCGCCGGCGGCCCGAACCGCTGTGTCAACGGCCACGTGGAGGCGTACCTGCTGGAAGGGCGACTGCCGGTGCGGCGCGCGGCCTGCGCGGCGCGCCCGGAGCCGGCGCCGGCGGACCACCCCGCGCGGGAGGCCGCCCGGGAGAAGAGCTGACCGGAAGGCCCGACGGAGGACTTGGTCCCGAAGGCCCGGTCGGTCTGTGTGCCGGCCGGGCCTTCGGCGTGTGTCAGGCGAGGCCGGCGACCAGGTCGGCCACCGACTTGCGGCGTCCCGTGTAGAACGGGACCTCCTCGCGGACGTGGCGGCGGGCCTCCGAGGCGCGCAGGTGGCGCATGAGGTCGACGATGCGGTACAGCTCGTCCGCCTCGAACGCCAGGATCCACTCGTAGTCGCCGAGCGAGAACGAGGCGACCGTGTTGGCGCGGACGTCCGGGTAGCCGCGGGCCATCTTGCCGTGGTCGGCGAGCATGCGGCGGCGGTCCTCGTCGGGCAGCAGGTACCAGTCGTAGGAGCGCACGAACGGGTAGACGCTGACGTAGTCGCGGGGCGTCTCGTCGGCGAGGAACGCCGGGATGTGCGAGCGGTTGAACTCGGCGGGGCGGTGCAGCGCCATGTTCGACCAGACCGGCTCCAGCGCGCGGCCCAGCCTGGTCCGGCGGAAGAGGTTGTACGCCTCCTGGAGCTGGTCGCTGGTCTCGGCGTGCCACCAGATCATGAGGTCGGCGTCGGCGCGCAGACCGGACACGTCGTAGGTGCCGCGGACCGTGACGTCCTTGGCGGCGAGCTGGTCGAACAGCTCCTGGACCTCGTCGGCGTAGCCGGAGCGGTCCTCGGGCAGCGCGTCCTTCAGCCGGAAGACGGACCACAGCGTGTAGCGGATGACCTCGTTGAGGTCCTTGGCCAGCTTGCCCTTGTTCGGGATCCTGCCGGGCTCGGTGGTGGGGGCGTCGTCACTCATGGCACTCATTCTCCCGCTCCGCCGTGCAGGCTCTGCACCGGGTGGGCGGTGAGCTCCTGCACACCGCGTGCGTCGCCGCCGATCCGGTCGGCCGCCGCGTGCGCGCTCGCGATACAGGCGGGGACGCCGACGCCGTCGTACGGGGCGCCGCAGACGGCGAGGCCGGGGAGCTTGGCGACGTGTTCCCGGAGGCGGGCCACGCGCGCGTGGTGGCCGACCGGGTACTGGGGCAGGCCGTCGGTCCAGCGGGTGACGCGGGTCGCCAGGGGCGTGGCGGTGAGACCGGTGGCCGCCGCGAGGTCCCGCCGGGAGACGGCTACGAGGTCGGCGTCCTCCCGCTGGAGGATCTCCGTCTCGCCGTACCGCCCGACGGAGGTGCGCACCACGAGCACGTCCGGGTCCTCGTCGGCGATCCAGCCCCACTTGTGGGAGGCGAACGTGGACGCCTTGATGGTGCGGCCGTCGACGGGCGGCACGAGGAAGCCGCTGCCCTCGGGCAGGGCCGCCTCGGAGCGGCGGTAGGCGAGGGTGATCAGGGCCATGGAGGCGTACTCGACGGCGCGCAGTCCGGCGGCGGCCTCGGGGGACTCGGCGGCCAGCAGCGCCGCCGCGGCGGACGCGGGCACGGCGACGACCACGGCGTCTGCGTGCAGCACCCGGTCCCCGGCGACCACCCGCCAGGCCCGGCCCGGCCCGTCCGCCCGCGCGCCGCCGGACGGGTCCTCCGGCGCGGTGGTCCTGCGCAGCTCCGTCACCGGCGCGCCGGTCACGATCTCGCCGCCCCGCGCGCGGACCGACTCCGCGACCGCGAGCGGCAGCCGGCCCACACCGCCCGCGATGCCCAGGAACACCGGGCCGGTCTGCGGGTTCGCGGTGGCCTTCGCCTGAATCTCGCGGACGGCCCCGGTGAGCGAGGTGTGGGTGCGCGCCGCCTGGAAGAGCTGGGGGACGGCCGAGCGCATCGAGATGCGGTAGGCGTCACCGGCGTAGACCCCGCCGAGCAGCGGCTCGACCAGGCGGTCGACGACCTCGCGGCCCAGCCGCGCCGCCACGTACTCACCGACGGCCACGTCCTCGCCGACCTCCGTGCGCGGCAGGTCGGCGTCCCGTTCGATGCGGGCGAGGCCCTCGTCGGAGAGCAGGCCGTCCAGGGCGGCGGCGGTGCCCGGTACCCCCATGACGTGGCCCTTGGGCATGGGGCGCAGGGCGCCCCGGGTCCAGATCGAGGCCGTGGCGGTGGCCGGCGGCTGGAGGTGGTCGGCGAGACCCACCGCGCGCGCGAGGGCGACCGCCTCGGGGCGGCGGGCCAGCAGGGACTCGGCGCCGAGGTCGACCCGGACGCCGGCGATCTCGCCGGGCAGCAGCTTGCCGCCGACCCGGTCGGACGCCTCCAGCACGGTCACACGCGCGCCCCGCTCCAGCAGCCGGTGGGCGGCGGCCAGGCCGGCGATCCCGGCTCCGATGACGACGACGTGCTGCCCCGCAGCCGTACCCGTTGCGCTCATGCCCCCACTCTCTCAGACCCCACTGACACGCCGGCCGCGCCCCGGTGTCCTTCCCGCGTCCCGACCGTGACCTCATCGGAACCGTCCGCCCCCAACGTCCGGCCCCGCCCCGGCGTCGAAGAGACGTCAGTGGTTCCACGACCCTCGGGGGGTACGCCCAGATGCGCATTCGACGTTCCGTACGGCCGGTCCACACGCTGGCCGGCATCCTGCTCGCCGCCGCGGTCGCGCTCACCGGGTGCAGCGGCGCGGACGACACGGGGGCCGCGAGCTCCGCGGCCGACAAGGCGGCCGTCGGGGACGCCGGCGCCGCCGAGGCCGCCGGGGAGGGCGCGGGCGACTCCAAGCCCGCCGCGGCGCCGACCCTGCCCGTGGAGCACGTGATCCGCACCGCGTCCCTGACCGTGCAGGTCGAGGACGTGTCCGAGTCCCTCGGCGAGGCCCGCACCACCACCGAGAACGCCGGCGGCTACATCGGGGACGAGACCACCACCCGGGACGAGGACGGCGCCGAGCACACCCGGGTCGTGCTGCGCGTGCCGGTCGAACGGTACGACGACGTCCTCACCGGCCTCCAGGGCACGGGCAGGCTGCTGGAGCGCACCGCCAAGGCGCAGGACGTCACCGACCAGGTCGTCGACGTCGACAGCCGCATCACCTCGCAGCGCGCCAGCGTCGCCCGGATCCGGGAGCTGATGAACCGGGCCACCGAGCTGAGCGACGTCGTCACCCTGGAGGGCGAGCTGAGCAGCCGGGAGGCCGACCTGGAGGCGCTGCTCGCCCGGCAGGCGTCGCTGAAGGACCGCACCGGCATGGCCACCATCACGCTGACCCTCGCCGAGAAGCCGGTGGCGGACGAGGCGAAGGACGACGACCCCGGGTTCCTGGACGCGCTCGCGGGCGGCTGGGGCGCGTTCGTGGCGGTGCTGCGCTGGATCGCCCTCGTGTTCGGCGCGGTGCTGCCGTTCGCCGCGGTGGCCCTGGTGCTCGTCCTGGTGTGGCTGCGGCTGCGGCGCAGCCGACGCCGGACCCAGCCGGACGGACCCGGGCAGGGACCCGGGCAGGGACCCGGGCAGGACTGAAGTACCGCCCGCCCGTAGCGTGTTCGCATGAGCATGAGCGAGAGCGCGCGCCGGGGCGGGCAGGGCCGGGAGCGGCTGGTGGTGATCGGCGGGGACGCCGCGGGCATGTCCGCGGCGTCCCAGGCCCGCCGGCTGAAGGGGCCCGAGGAGCTGGAGATCGTGGCCTTCGAACGCGGCCACTTCACGTCCTACTCCGCCTGCGGCATCCCGTACTGGGTGGGCGGCGACGTCCGCGAACGGGACGACCTGGTCGCGCGCACCCCGCGGGAGCACCGCGCGCGCGGGATCGAGGTGCGCCTGCGCACGGAGGTCACCGAGATCGACCCGGCCCGGCAGGCGGTACGCGCGCGTGACGTCGATTCCGGGGCCGAGTCCTGGACGGCGTACGACAAGCTCGTCATCGCGACCGGCGCCCGGCCGGTCCGGCCGGACATGCCGGGCGTCGACGCCGAGGGCGTGCACGGGGTGCAGACGCTGGACGACGGGCAGGAGCTGCTCGACACGCTCACGCGCGCGCGGGGCACGCGCGCGGTGGTGGTCGGCGCGGGATACATCGGCGTGGAGATGGCCGAGGCGCTCATCAAGCGCGGCTTCCGGGTGACGGTGGTCAACCGAGGCAGCGAGCCGATGTCGACGCTCGACCCGGACATGGGCCGGCTGGTGCGCGAGGCCATGGAGGACCTGGGCGTCACCATGGTCGACGACGCCCAGGTCACCGAGCTGGCGACCGGCGCGGACGGCCGGGTGCGGGCGGTCGTCACCGAGGACGCCGAGTACCCGGCGGACGTGGTGGTCCTGGGCATCGGTGTCCGTCCCGAGACCGCGCTCGCCGAGGCCGCCGGGCTCCCCCTGGGCGTCCACGGCGGTCTGCTCACCGACCGGGCGATGCGGGTGCGCGGGCAGGAGAACGTCTGGGCGGGCGGCGACTGCGTCGAGGTCCTCGACCTGGTCTCCGGCCAGGAGCGCCACATCCCCCTCGGCACCCACGCCAACAAGCACGGCCAGGTCATCGGCACCAACGTCGGCGGCGGCTACGCCACCTTCCCCGGCGTCGTCGGCACGGCCGTCAGCAAGGTCTGCGACCTGGAGATCGCCCGCACGGGGCTGCGCGAGAAGGACGCGCGCAGGGCCGGACTGCGGTACGAGACGGTCGTCGTCGAGTCCACCAGCCGCGCCGGCTACTACCCCGGCGCCTCCCCCATGACGGTCAAGATGCTCGCCGAGCACCGCACGGGCCGCCTCCTCGGCGTCCAGATCGTCGGCAGGGAGGGCGCGGGCAAGCGCGTCGACATCGCCGCGGTCGCCCTCACCGCGGGCATGACGGTGGAGCAGATGACCGCCCTGGACCTGGGCTACGCCCCGCCGTTCAGCCCGGTGTGGGATCCGGTGCTGGTAGCGGCACGCAAGGCAGCGGCGAAGGTGCGGGCCTCGTAGGCGTGCGGCGGAGCGCCCGCGTTCACCGATTCACCGAACGGATCGGGGGCAGAAGTCCCTTGTGGTCATCCCCGTCCATGACGTGAACCCCGCGCGCCGTACCCCGGTGGTGACGTACGCGCTGATCGCCACGAACGTCTTCGTGTTCCTCTTCATGCCCGGCCTGTCCGGCTCCATGGCCGGCGACAGCACCCTGGCGCAGACGTGTCATCTGCACGCCTTCCTGGAACACTACGCGGCCGTGCCCTACGAGCTGATGCACGATCGGCTGCCCCGGCTCGTCCCCACCGGGGAGGTGCGCGACGGCGGCTGCGCGCTCGGTCCGCCCGGGTACGACAAGTCCCCGGTACTGAGCGTCTTCACCGCGCTGTTCCTGCACGGCGGCTGGCTGCACCTGCTGGGCAACATGCTGTTCCTGATGATCTTCGGCAACAACATCGAGGACCGCATGGGGCACGTCCGCTTCGCGCTGTTCTACGTCGCCTGCGGCTACGCGGCGTCGTACGGCTTCGCCCTGGTGAACGCCGACTCGACGGACCCGCTGATCGGCGCGTCGGGGGCGATCGCGGGGGTGCTGGGCGCCTATCTGGTGCTGTATCCGAAGGCCCGGGTGTGGGTCCTCGTGCCGTTGCTGGTCTTCCTGCCGCTGAGGCTGCCGGCCTGGCTGGTGCTGGGCTTCTGGTTCGTGCTCCAGGCGGTGTACTCCTCCGGCGAGGGCGTCTTCGAGGCGGGCACCGTCGCCTACGCGGCGCACATCGTGGGCTTCCTCGCGGGCATGCTGCTCGCCTGGCCGCTCAAGGCGGGCACGCCCCCGCCGCCGGAGCCGCGCGGCCTGCTGTTCGGCAGGCGGGCCCGGCCCCGGCAGACGTGGTGAGTCAGCGGGCCGTCCGCGTGTGGACGTACTCCACGAGCCGGGTCAGCGCGTCCGGGTCGGTGGAGGGCATGACGCCGTGGCCGAGGTTGAAGACGTGGCCCTCCAGACCGGCGGCCGCGTCCAGCACCTCGCGGGTCTTCGCCTCGACCGCCTCCGTGGTGGCGAACAGGACCGTCGGGTCGAGGTTGCCCTGGAGCGCCTTGCCGGGGCCGACGCGGCGGGCGGCCTCGTCGAGCGGCACGCGCCAGTCGACGCCGACGACGTCCGCGCCGGCCTCGCCCATGAGGTTCAGCAGCTCTCCGGTGCCGACGCCGAAGTGGATGCGCGGGACGCCGTACCCGGCGACGGCGTCGAACACCTTCGCCGAGGCGGGCATCACGCTGCGGCGGTAGTCGGCCGGGGAGAGGGCGCCCGCCCAGGAGTCGAACAGCTGGACCGCGCTCGCGCCCGCCTCGATCTGCACCTTCAGGAACGCCGCGGTGATCTCGGCGAGCCGGTCCAGCAGGTCGGCCCAGAGCTCGGGGTCGCCGTACATCATCGCCTTGGCGTTCTCGTACGTGCGCGAGGGGCCGCCCTCGACGAGGTAGCTCGCGAGGGTGAAAGGCGCGCCGGCGAAGCCGATGAGGGGGGTCGGGCCGAGCTCGCGGGTGAGCAGTCCGATCGCCTCGGTGACGTAGGAGACGTCCTCGGGGGTGAGGTCGCGCAGCCGGGCGAGGTCGGCGCGGGTGCGGACGGGCTGTTCGACGACCGGGCCGACGCCGGGCTTGATGTCGAGGTCGAGGCCGATCGCCTTGAGCGGGACGACGATGTCGCTGAAGTAGATCGCCGCGTCCACGTCGTGCCGGCGCACCGGCTGGAGGGTGATCTCGGTGACCAGCTCGGGCCGCATGCAGGACTCGAGCATCGGGACGCCCTCGCGGACCTTGCGGTACTCCGGCAGGGAGCGCCCGGCCTGCCGCATGAACCACACGGGCGTGTGGGGGACGGGTTCGCGCCTGCACGCCTTGAGGAAGGGGCTGTCGTACGTCGCTGTCGGCTGCCGGCCGGCGGGGCTCTCGTTCACGCTCACGACGGCAAGTCTCGCACGCCGCCGCGGCCGGTGGAGCCGCCCCCTGCCGGGTCCGCGGACCGTGCGCCTGTTCGCCCAGCGCGCACCCGCCGGGGCCCCGCGCACGGGTGTCTTGCCCTGCGCGAAGCCGCCGTTCCCCTTAATCTTCCCCGCATGGCTGCGGCTCAGGGACGACTGTCGGACGGCACGGGCGGGATGGACGACGCGAACGGGGAGGACCGGGACGGGGGCGGGTCGGCACCGCCGGTCTTCCGGGCCGCCGTCGACGCGCTGAGGGCCGCGCGGCTGCGGCCGCAGATCGAGGTGGAGCCGACACCGGCCCCGCAGCGGCTCGCCCCCTACGCGTACGCGCTGGAGGCGACGGTGGTGGACGGCGACCAGGACCTGGCCGACGGCCGGCTGGTGCTGCTGCACGACCCGGCCGGGCACGAGGCCTGGCACGGCACCTTCCGGCTGGTGACCCTGGTGCGGGCCGAACTGGAGGCCGAGATGGCCGTCGACCCGCTGCTGCCGGAGGTGTGCTGGTCGTGGCTGACGGGCGCGCTCCAGGCGCGCGGGCTGACGTACGGGGAGCCGAGCGGGACCGTCACGCGGGCGAGTTCGCACTACTTCGGCGGGCTGGCGGAGCGCCCGGCGACCTCGCAGATCGAGATCCGGGCCTCCTGGACGCCCCGCGAGGGCCTGGGCGGGGTTCCGGACACGGGCGGGCATCTGGCGTCCTGGTGCGATCTGCTGGCCCAGGTCGCGGGGCTGCCGCCGGCCGGGCCGGGGGACGCGTCGGTGGTGACGCTGCCGCAGCGGCGCGGCCCGCAGTCGCGCTGACCGCGCCGATCACACCTCCAGGTACCTCGTTCGGCCGCCTCCATGACCGTCTCTTTGTCGATACGGCCACTTTCGATCTCATACGGCACCCACCCAAACCGACTCGATCTTCGGATGATCGATCGCGTGTCCGAATTGCACAGATTGTTACTCACTAGATCGTGATCATTCTCTAAAGGACCCCGGGTTCGCTGCCGAAGACGACTGTGACCTTGAAAGCACGGTTCCCCCCGGCTTCATCCCCACGAGCCGGCCCCGTCCCGCACCCCAGGAGGCCTGGTGTCCGTTCTCCTCGAGCAGCCCGCAAGCCTGGTCGCCTACCGCCCGAACAAGCCCACCGCCATGGTGGTCGTGGCCGATCCTCGCGTCCGCTCCACCGTCACCCGCCATCTGTGGGCGCTCGGTGTGCGCGATGTCATCGAGGCCTCGTCCATCGCGGAGGCTCGTCCCCGCATCGGCAACCCCCGAGATATCTGCGTCGCCGACGTCCACCTGCCCGACGGCTCCGGCCTCACCCTGCTGTCGGAGACCCGCGCCGCGGGCTGGCCCAACGGGCTCGCCCTCTCCGCGGCCGACGACATCGGCGCCGTGCGCAACGCCCTCGCGGGCGGTGTGAAGGGCTATGTGGTCACCGGCACCCGCACCAACGTCGGGCTCCCCACCCGGCCCGGTGCCGCCCCCATCGGCGCGGCCGCCGCCCGCCTCCACCGCCGCCCCCCGGGTGCCCCGAGCCACCCGGGCGGCTACCGCGAGCTGTCCGGCCGCGAGGTGGAGGTGCTGCGGCTGGTCGCCGAGGGCCAGTCGAACAAGGCCATCGGCGTCTCGATGGGCCTGTCCGCGCTGACCGTCAAGAGCCACCTCGCCCGCATCGCCCGCAAGCTCGGCACGGGCGACCGCGCCGGCATGGTGGCGGTCGCCCTGCGGACCGGGATCATCCACTGACCCCGGTCGGCCGTCTGACCCCGGTCCGCTGACCCCGGTCGGCCGCCTGACCCCGGTCCACTGACCCCGGTCGGCCGCCTGACCCCGGTCCGCCGCCGCTGTCACCGCCGATCACCGCCCCGATTCCCGTCACGATCCGTCCCGAGCCCCACGATCCACGCCGCCCCGATCCCCCGCCCCTCCCCCGCCCCTCGCCCGCCCGGCCGCCCCGTTCCGCGCCCGCGCGCCCTCACCGCCCCCTGGAGCCCATCGCCGGGACCGCGCGTCCCGGCCGCCGGGCCTGTCCGGTTTACGACCCTGCGGCGCCCCCCGCCGGAACCTTCCGTCGGGGGGCGCCCGGCACACCCGGGTACCCGTGGAAGGGGACCCCCGCCCCACAAACCCCAGGCGCCCGCGCACGGGGAA